>UQRJ01000263.1 GCA_900543345.1 uncultured Sporolactobacillus sp.
TGTCTTAGGGTCTCGTGGGCTCGGAGATGTGTATAAGAGACAGACGACGAGACGGCCGGATGAAATCCCGCCGGCGATTCGTTCCCGCTGCCTGGAGATCTACTTTAGCGAGCTGGGCCGAGCGGATATTCGCAAGATCGCCAGACGTGCGGCCGTCAAGCTGGGCTTGAAACTATCGGGTGAATGTTTGGAAAAGATTGCCGACTATGCGAAGAACGGACGGGAAGCGGCAAATATGGTCCAGATTGCCGCCGGTATGGCGCTGCTACGCAATGAACGCGCCGATGCCATTGACCTGGCGGAACTTGAATGGGTCATTCGTTCGAGCCGGCTCGTTCCTAAGCCACATGGCAAAGTGCCGCGAACGCCGCAGGTCGGCCTGGTCAACGGGTTGGCTGTTTATGGACCCGGAGCCGGTACGCTGCTGGAGGTGGAAGCGAGCGCAGCGCGCAGCCGGAGCGGAGGAAGCCTGACGATCACCGGGATTGCCGAGGAGGAAACGATGGGCGGTTCGGGTCGGTCTGTGACACGGAAAAGCATGGCCAGGGGCTCGGTCGAAAATGTGCTGACCGTACTGAATCGAATGGGGTTTGCCACCTATAAATATCATATCCATTTGAATTTTCCCGGCGGTTCTTTGGTTGACGGGCCGTCTGCCGGCATTGCGATGGCTGTTGCCGTCTGTTCGGCGATCCTTACCCGCCGAGTCCGCCCCGATGTGGCCATGACCGGTGAACTCGGCCTGCACGGGCAGGTTAAACCGATCGGCGGTGTGATCGCCAAGGCGAAGGCGGCTGCGGAGGCCGGCGCGAAGGTGGTTGTCGTCCCGCGGGAGAACATGCAGAAATCACTGACCGAGCTAAAAGATATTGAGATCATCCCTGTCGATTCACTAAAAGAAGTGCTGGAGCTGGCCTTGATCGATGAGAACGGCCAAGCAGGGCAAACGGGTTCGCCGCAGCCGGATCTTTCGATCAGTCATACCCTGTCCGCCCGTGCCGCCCGGCGGATTGAAAAGGAGAACATATGAATGCGGAGCCAACGACCTGTCCCCGACAGGCCGTTTTTCTTTTTCTGCCGATAGACAATGGCTAACAGCTGCGATAGAATAAAATTACATTCCGCCCGTGAGGAGAATGCGAATGCAAATCAAACAGGCCGATTATATCATTAGTGCGGTCGGCCCGGCACAGTACCCGACGGATCATTTGCCGGAAATCGCACTGGCCGGCCGTTCGAATGTCGGAAAATCCTCCTTTATTAATAAAATGTTGGGGAGGAGAAGCCTGGCTCGGACGTCGCAGCGGCCGGGCAAGACGCAGACACTTAATTATTACAAAATCAATCGGGCGTTCTATTTTGTCGACGTGCCGGGTTATGGATATGCCAAGGTATCGAAAAAAGACAAAGCGGCATGGGGGCATATGATGGAGCGTTATTTTTCAGAGCGGCAGGAGTTGGGTGCGGTTGTCCATCTTGTCGATCTGCGCCATCCGCCGTCTACCGGCGACGTGCAGATGCATGATTATCTCACTTATTTTCACCGGCCGGTGATTACGGTTGCCACAAAGGCGGACAAGCTGTCGAAGGGAAAACACGAGGCGCAATTGCAGCAAATTGCCCGGACGCTCGGCCTTGAGGAAAGTGATCCGCTGCTACTTTTTTCGGCCGTTAGCGGGCTCGGTAAGAATGAGGTTTGGCAAACAATTGAATCTTATCTGTAAGCCGGCGCTGCGGTCGCCGGCTGTTTTTTATATGGACGGCTTGGGATTCGGCGGTCGTCGGATGAGGCTGGAAGATTACCGGCCGCCGGCAGACTTTATCCGACGATTATTTTGCGATTATGCTCCTTCATTTGCGTTACCTGGTCGTCTTTGCACAAACAGACTGTATGGTCCGATAAAACGACCGTCGCTGAAAAATTCAACTGAACGAGGAATGAGACAATGAAATACGGATGGATGATTTATCCGAAATCGGCCACACATAATCGATATGGGAATAATGCGTTTGAGTGGATGACGGAAACCGCTGCGCGTCATCGAATTCATTTAAAAATTGTTTTTGCAGAAGAACTGATGATTTCCTGCGGTGTGCATCCGCTGATTTATCGGAACGGCGAACCGGTAAGACGCCCCGATTTCGTATTGATGCGCTGCTACGATCGGATAACCGGCGCCTGGTTGGAGACGATGGGCGTTCGCGTCATTAACCGCACCCAAGCGATGTTCTGCGCGCGCAATAAGCTGATCACGGCAGAGTTGCTCGATCGTGCGGGTCTGCCGGCGCCCGGCACGCTATATATGACGCGATGCGACTACGTCTTTGCCCGGAGCTACTTCCACGATCGCCCGTTTGTTTTGAAACAGGTCGAAGGTTCGCAGGGGAAAAATGTTTTTCTCATCGAAAATGAGCCGGATTTTCGCCACGGCTGCAAGCGAACCGGCGGTTATTTTCTCTGCCAGACATTCATCGGCGCAAGCGCCGGCCGGGATCTGCGGGTGTATGTGCTCGGCGGCCGAGCGATCGGCTGTGTGATGCGCAAATCCCATGGTGATTTCCGCGCTAATTATGCGCTTGGCGGGAGTGCGGAAGCATATGCGCTCACGCCGGAAATCGAACGTCTGTCCGTACAAGCAGCCGAGGCGGTCGGACTGGAGTTCTGCGGCATCGATCTGTTATTCGGGACAAAAGGCCCGCTCGTGTGCGAAGTCAATGGTAACGCCGGTTTCCGGACACTCTGGAATACGTCGCATGTCGATGTCGCGGAAAAGTTATTTGAGTATGTCGACCGTTCGGTTTACGATGGTCGGGCTTAACTGCATGCAGTTAAGAATGATCGAGCGCAAATAGGCCACACTAACGTAAGGTATTGATTATTCTTGCGAGGGATGGTCGGCATGCATTTTGTAAAAATTTCGATTGAGTTAATCATCGGTTTTGCCGCTTTGTTTGCACTCACGAAAGTTCTTGGTAAGGCGACGCTTTCCCAGGTCACGGCATTCGACTTTATCTCGGCCATCGTGCTCGGCGAATTTGTCGGCAATGCCCTCTATGATCCGAACGTCGGTGTCGGTTCGATTTTATTTGCGATTGTTCTGTGGGGCTTGATGATTTACATTGTCGAGTGGTGTACACAAAAATTTCGCAAAACCCGCAGTTTTCTCGAAGGACGTCCGTCGATTGTCGTCCGCAACGGTCGTCCGGATCGGGAAATGATGAAAAAGGAGAAACTCGATTTAAATATGCTGCAGAACCTGCTGAGGCAGAAAAATGTTTTTTCCATCCGGGAAGTGGCCTATGCCATACTGGAGACGGACGGCACGATCAGTGTGCTGAAAAAATCGCGTTACGATACACCGACCAATCAGGATCTGAACCGACCGGATAAACCGGTTTTCCTGCCGGTGACGCTAATCATCGACGGCGAACTGGATCGTGATAATTTGAAAAATGCCGGATTGAATGAGAAATGGCTGCAACTTGAACTGCGCAAGCATCAGGTGCCGCGAATTGAAGACGTTTTTTACTGCGAATGGAAAAAGGACGAGGGGCTGTATATTGAAAAAATGCCGATGTCGTAACGGCACAGGCGGTGCATAAATTGCAAGGCGGCGCATAGACCTTTATTAAGAATGGATGAGAGGGTGTAGCGCATGTCTCAAGCTTCGGATGACCGCCTGCAATTTTCGATAAATGAGTCGGTCTGGCTTCGTGAGGACGCGCCGGCCGAAGAAATTTTGTCGATGGCTCTGGAACCGGATATCACGGTGGAAGAAAAATGGAACGATGTAACGATTAGGGGATTTCTTCGGCTAACCGGTGAATATAAACCGGGCGAGCGTCCGGAGCGAGAAGAAACGGATCGAGTGGCACCACTGCGGACGATCGATGAAATCATGGAAACAGAAAGTGGGACTGCCGTTCTCGAACATCATTTTCCAGTCGATATTACGATTCCGGCAAATCGTGTGCCGGATCTGGAAAATCTATTTGTTGTCATTGAATCTTTCGACTATGATTTGAGCGAACAGCGTCACATTCGGCTGCAAGCAGATATTGCCATTACCGGCTTGGCGGCGCCTGAGAGTGCACGTAAAGAAAAAAAGGCGGCGAAAAGCGCCAATGTCGGTAATCAGGCGGCGCAGCCGAAAGCGAAACCAGCGGAAGCACTGTCTCTTATACACATCTCCGAGCCCACGAGACCCTAAGACATCTCG
>UQRJ01000264.1 GCA_900543345.1 uncultured Sporolactobacillus sp.
GTGCAGCTTTATAAAGAACCGGATGATTTCCCGGTTCTTTATAAAGCTGCACGGTTGCCAGACGGTGACGGCGCTCCCGCCAGGTAGCACCTTCGTCGTTTATCAGTGTAATGGAGAACGCCAATGCTTCTTCATCATCTTCCAGTTCCACTTGCAGTGCTCTGCTTGGTATGAATTCATCAATCATAAACAGGACTCTCCTCTTGGACGAATAGACCCGTCGGTAAATTTTTCCGGCAAAAGTCGTGTTAACGCGCATCGAAATTAATTCCTCTTTATATTTTAATGAAAAAAAAAGTAAATTTCTACGTGACTAAGGTCCAATTCGTCGATAATACATGGATCGCCGCAGCCTACATTCCGACTAAACTCGCATGGCACATGTCCGACTTCTGCAGGCAGGGGCATTTTCCGGCGGCAATTTTCGCAAATTGTTCCTCATAACGGATGGCAAACCGATCATACTAACAAGCGGAGGTGGCTTCATGTTTTCCAGTCTCATGGCTTTGTTTTTGCTGACTCACACGGTGGCCGTCCCGCAATCCCCAATTGTTATCACCGACGGCAGGCAGATTGTAGCGTCCGTCGAACGCGCGGATCTGTCTGCCGCCATTGTGCCATTCATCGACATTGAAAAGTGCGAGCATCTGGCCGATCGCATTAACCGCTCCATGTCCCGACCGGCAAAAGACGCATACATCGACGGTGGCCGAATTGTTCCGGGAAAGAACGGACGCCGTTTGAATCGTTCAGTGTTTCGCCAGCGATTATTTCTAACCTATTATGGAAAAAAGCAACCCACTATCGCAGCCCCGGCGGAGGTGGTTTATCCTCGCGTCGACGGCGAATTGCTCGACCAGATTCGCGCAAAAGAGATCGGCAGCTATACGACTTTTTTTAATGCGGCAAACCAGAGCCGTGCAACGAATATCGCACTGGCGGCACGAGCGATCAATAATACCGTGCTGTTTCCCCGCGAGGAATTTTCTTTTAATCGGACCGTCGGCCCCCGAACCAAGGGAAAAGGGTACTTGGCCGCGCGAATCATCGTTCGCGGTGAATATTCCGAAGGGGTCGGCGGCGGCATCTGCCAAGTATCGACCACCTTATTCAATGCTGCCGACCGCGCCGGCCTGGCTATTATTCAACGCTATTCGCACAGCCGCCGCGTCGCCTATGTCCCACCCGGGCGCGACGCCACTGTCAGCTGGGGAGGACCGGATCTGCGTTTACGTAATCCGTACAATCAGCCGATCCTGATCCGTGCCCAAAAAAGTAACGGGCGTATCGACTTCCGCTTGTATTCGTCCGCGCATACCAGGGTCGTAAACCATCGCGTTCCGAGCGCACGGCCGTAACGGCAGATCGCGCAGAGATGGTTTTTGCTATATAATAGTAAAGTGTCGCGCGGCGTCGAGCAATAGTCGAAACAATCTATCGAAGCCCGCTATTTATAAATTTTGTCGCAGGAGATCAAATTTTGCCGGAACAACATTTAGCCAGAAACTTGAAAAATAGACACATCCAATTGATTGCTATCGGCGGGGCCATCGGAACCGGTTTATTTCTCGGATCGGGTAAAGCCATTCACCTTTCGGGTCCGTCGATTCTTTTTGCTTATCTGCTCATTGGTATGTCGCTATTCTTTGTGATGCGAGCCATGGGAGAACTGTTGCTGTCAAATAGCCATTATCTGTCTTTTACTGATTTCACAACCGATTATCTGGGGCCCTGGGCCGGTTTCGTCACCGGCTGGACTTACTGGTTCTGCTGGATCATGACAGCGATGGCCGATCTGACAGCGGTCGGCAAATACGTCCGTTTTTGGTTCGATATCCCTCAGTGGATACCGGCTTTTCTCTGTCTGCTGATTCTGACCGTACTGAATTTGATGACCGTTCGAATGTTTGGCGAGATTGAATTTTGGTTTGCGATCATTAAAGTCGTCACAATCATCGCACTGATCATTACCGGCGTGCTGATGCTGCTGGTTGGTTTCCGGACGGCGACCGGCCATGTCGCCTTAGAAAATATTTGGATCGACGGTGGTTTGTTTCCCCATGGGTTCTCCGGCTTTTTCCTTGGTTTTCAAATGGCTTTCTTCTCATTTGTCGGTGTCGAGCTGGTCGGCGTGACGGCCGCCGAAGCCGCCGATCCGCAGAAAACACTGCCGCGGGCGATCAACAGCCTGCCGATCCGTATTCTGCTGTTCTACATCGGCGCACTGTTCGTCATTCTCTGCATCACGCCGTGGGATCGCCTCAATCCGGCGGACAGTCCGTTTGTCCGGGTGTTTACGATCGTCGGCATACCGGCGGCCGCCGGCATTATCAATTTCGTTGTCCTGACGTCGGCTGCCTCTGCATGTAACAGTGGTTTATTTTCAACGAGCCGAATGCTCTTTTCGCTCGGCCAAGAAGGAGACGCGCCTAAGCCATTCGCCACGCTCGACCGGCACCACGTCCCCGGCGTCGCCCTCCTCTGCTCGACATTTGCGCTCTCGATCGGCGTCGTGCTGAATTATTTTTTACCCGATCAAGTTTTCACACTCGTAACCAGTATCAGCTCAATCTGCTTTATTTGGGTCTGGAGCATGATCCTGATTGCTCATCTGATATACCGTAAAAAAAGGCCGAAACTGGCTGCCGCGTCGCATTTCAAGGCACCGCTTGCTCCGGCGGTAAACTGGATCATCCTCGTCTTCTTCGCCTTCCTTCTTATGATGATCGGACTGGCTCCCGACACCCGAATCGCCCTGTTTGTGACGCCGGTCTGGTTTCTGATCCTGCTGATTGCTTATAGCTGGAGAAAGCGGCACGCTACCGTCGGACGATGACTGTCTCTACTGGATAGCTGTTTTATGAATGTCAAGCGTGGCAGGGTCATATTTCTCGGTGGGCAGGAAACAACGCTTCTGCCGTCAGGTTTCGGTCGCCCCATGTGAATTCCCGGACGTATGGCGTTTGTTGATCTTATTTTCAGGCATGTGGCACCGATTTTTCGCCAATATCGATTTTTTCCGCACCGACGTCCATAGTCGGTCAAGTGAGGCGAAGACGGTCATTTTTTGTGAAATCTTCGATAAAGTTTCTTGGAACGTACAGACGGTCGTATAATAGAAAAGGATGGCTGCAGCCGATACGGGGATATCTGCCATGGCAAAAAGTGAAACGAATCCGCCTTGCCGTCGCCGGCACCTTCCAGTGTCTGATTGTTTTTGGCTGGAATTCTGCAAGGGAGTCTCAGG
Organism: uncultured Sporolactobacillus sp.; assembly: GCA_900543345.1. Classification (GTDB taxonomy): domain Bacteria; phylum Bacillota; class Bacilli; order Bacillales; family Sporolactobacillaceae; genus Sporolactobacillus. The sequence continues at coordinate 3,248 of UQRJ01000264.1, forward strand.
GCACAGTAACTATGCACTCGCGACGGCCTTATTTAAAGAAGGGCGTGAGCTTTGCAGTCTTGGACGGTTTTTCCCGCCGCGCACACATGAAATAAGAGATATTTTCTTCTCGAAATGGGAAGAAACAGGGCGGCAGAGATGAAGAGATAAAAAAATTCCGCTGCCGAGTTGATTGGGGGAATCGAATTGTTTGTCGTCGCGGCGCATGAATTTAAGCGATTATTTAAAAGTGCGAAAGCAATCATCATTGTTTTGACTATTTTTGCGATCAGTTATTATGTCGCCAAGTTTTTCAAAACGTTGGGAGAACAATTTCAAGCGGGGATAGGAACGGACCAGTATGCAATCGGTGTTTTATTTGTCATTTTCATCCTCGGTCCACTGTTTACGTGCGGATTGTGTCACGATACGATTAGCCGCGAGCGGGCGACACGGACGATGCGGTTTCTGGTCACAAAAACGTCGCGGCCAACTATTATTATCGGCAAATATCTGGGCATCTGGTTGTTCTGGCTCTGCTGCATTGCCGCCTCATATATTCTCGTCGCGGTGGTGGCCCGCCATTTTATCTGGCTAGGTGTCGCCGACGGTGTGTTGTTTATATCCGTGATTATCGGATTCTATTTACTATTTTCAGTTCTAATGCCGAATCCGGGAATCACGATGTTTTTCGGCATCGTATTTGCACTGCTGTTTCCCATTGTAAGCCTTTACTCCATGTTTTCGAGCGCACCTTATATTGCCTGGTTCAAATATGTCACGCCGTATTACTACTCCACGCTGGGCTACTACTATATTTTTATCAATCTGCTTTACGCCGCCATTTTATTAATGCTTTCCATTTTACTATTTAGCGGGAGAGATCCTGTCTCTTATACACATCTGACGCTGCCGACGAATAGCCTTGTGTAGATC
>UQRJ01000265.1 GCA_900543345.1 uncultured Sporolactobacillus sp.
AGATGTCTTAGGGTCTCGTGGGCTCGGAGATGTGTATAAGAGACAGCATTGAAACCGAGCGTTCTCCTGCTTGACGAACCGACTTCCGCACTTGACCCGATATCGACGTCGAAGATTGAAAAATTACTCTTGCAACTGAAAAAAAATTATACGATCGTCATCGTCACCCATAACATGCAGCAGGCAGCGCGTATCGCGGATTATACGGCATTTTTTTATCAAGGCGAGCTGGTCGAATTTGGACCAACCGCTACGCTGTTTACTCACCCGGAGAAGAAAAATACGGCCGATTATATTTCCGGACGTTTCGGTTAATATCGGTTAATAAAAAACATGAACCCGAGGGTGCAATCATTTTGCCAAAAAAGGTATGATAAAGAAAGACAGGGGGTGCACGATGACAAAGAAAATTTTGGTTGTAGATGACGAACCGTCAATTGTCACACTGCTCTCGTTTAATCTGAAAAAAGCGGGATATGATGTGATTTCCGCCGGAAAGGGCACGGAAGTCCTGCCGATGGTTCAGCAGCAGCATCCGGATTTGGTCATCCTTGATCTAATGCTGCCGGAGATGGACGGAATGGACGTATGTAAAAAAATGCGCCAGGAATTTATTTACATTCCGATCATCATGCTGACTGCCCGCGATGATGAACTCGATAAAGTGCTCGGACTGGAGCTTGGCGCGGACGATTATATTACTAAACCGTTCAGTCCACGGGAGGTCGTGGCGCGGGTCAAAGCCATTTTTCGCCGGGCCGAGATGGGACTCAAAGAAGAGGGCGAAGTATTGGCTGCGGGTGATTTGCGAGTCTATCCGAATAAATATGAAGCCAGTTTCAAGGGAAAAGAAATGTTGCTGACGCCCAAAGAATTTGAACTATTGGTCTACATGATGAAGCACAAGGGGCAAGTGCTGACCCGCGAGCAGCTGCTAAACGCCGTCTGGAATTATGATTTTGCCGGCGATACACGTATTGTCGACGTTCATGTCAGCCATCTCCGTGACAAGATCGAGGATGCAGCACGAAAGCCGCTTTATATTAAAACGGTGCGGGGGTTGGGCTACAAACTTGAAGAGCCAAAAAATTGATGTCAAGAGATGGGTTTTCTGGATTTTTATGATTGCCTGTCTGCTTTTTATCATCTTCGTTTCCGATCAAGTCATCCGCGTGGCTTGCGAACAGCAAGATCGTGAGCGGTTGGTTGACCGTGGGGATTGGATTATAGCGGAGGCATTTCCGGAGGGAAAAATAAACGTCGATTCAAGCCGCGTCCGCAGGGAATTGACGGCATACGCCGCCAAAAAAAGAATGTCGCTGGCTTTGTACGACCGGAACGGTTCACTGGCGTTTCATTCCGGAAAACGGCCGCAACGCTTTTATCGCACGGCAGGCGAACATCTTGACTTTTCCCGATCTTCGGTTGTCTATGCCGCATCGGTGAAAAGCGGGGCGGCAATATCCGGCTATTTCAGAATGGAAGGTCCGAGAACTCGGATTGTCGGCATCGGCCTGCTTTACTGTTTGTTTTTCTTGGCGGGTGTCGGCCTGCTTTTTTATCGCGATTATTTGATCCGTTCCTACAGCAGACCCGTCCGCTTTGCTGCGCGGATGGCCGAAAATATTTTGAACGGCAAATACGATATGGTTGCATCCGATAATGAAAAACACGAGAGTGTATTGCGATTGAACTTGGCGATGAATAAACTGTCCGAATCGCTTCATCATATCAGCCGGTCCTATACAAATCAGCGGGACAGCATGGAAACATTAATTGAAAATATCGGGAACGGCCTTGTTTTAATTGACGGCAGCGGCCGAATTGAATATGTCAACCGGACTTTTAAAGAAGATTTCCGGACGGAAGCGGTTCATTGGCAGTTGGCCGACTATCATGAAGTATTGCCGCATGCCGAAATTTGTCGGATGGTCGACGAGGTGTTTGCTTCGAAAAAACGACTGATCCGTCAGCTGCAACTTCCCGTTCATATTGAACGCAAACATTTTGACGTTTCCTGCGCGCCGATACTGGATAAGCGGCGCAAAATCCGCGGAATTGTCCTCGTTTTCCATGATATTACCGGGATTAAAAAACTGGAGAACATGCGTAAAGATTTTGTGGCCAATGTGTCGCATGAGTTGAAAACACCGATTACTTCTCTGATCGGCTTCACTGAAACGTTGCTGGACGGGGCGCGGGACGACCGAAAAATGGAGGAGCAATTTCTCAATATTATTCTTCATGAAGGACGGCGCCTGCAAAATTTGGTTAAGGATCTGCTGGAATTGTCGAAGATTGAGCGTGCTCAGTTTTCAATTGATTGGCAGACGGTTGCGCTCGATAAGGTGATGGATGCCGTTTTACTGATGTTTAGGGAAAAAGCGGATAACAAGCACATACGGATCGTCAGAAAGAACGGCCCGCCATGTTTGGCGAGCGGGGATCCTTATCGTATTCGTCAGATTATGATCAATTTAGTGACGAATGCCATCAATTATACGCCGGAGCATGGAACCATTACCGTCTCAGCTACGGCCGACGATACAGCTGCGCGTTTCATTATTTCCGATACAGGCATCGGCATCGCCAAAGACCAGATTCCGAGGATCTTTGAACGCTTTTACCGTGTCGATAAAGCAAGGAGCAGAGATTCCGGCGGTACGGGGCTTGGGTTGGCGATTGTTAAGCATTTGGTCGAGGCCCATCACGGCCATATCGATGTCACGAGCGAGTCGGGGAAGGGGACGACATTTGTCATTTCATTTCGGAAGGCGTCGCTGCCAATTGGATAAATCACGCCTCTTGCATTAAAATAAAGAAAAGGCAGTGATAATTCCGGGAGGCACGTATGAAGAAACTGGTTCTGATCGATGGAAACAATGTGGTGTACCGCGCTTTTTTTGCGTTGCCGCTATTGAGCAATAAGCAGGGGATGTACACCAACGCAGTTTACGGATTTACCACGATGCTGATGAAAGTTATTGCTGAGGAGAAACCGACCCATTTGCTAGTCGCCTTCGATGCGGGCAAAAAGACTTTCCGGCATGATGTGTTTAAAGCATATAAGGGCGGCCGGCAGAAAACGCCGCCTGAGCTGTCGCAGCAAATTCCCTTTGTCCATGCACTGCTCGACGCGATGGGCATTAAACGTTATGAACTGAGCAATTATGAAGCCGACGACATTGTCGGCACGTTGTCGAAACGCGCGGCGGCGGACGGCTACGAGGTAAGAATTGTCACTGGGGATAAAGATTATCTGCAGCTTGTCGGCGATCAGGTCCACGTGCTGTTGATTAAAAAGGGTATCACCGATACGACGGATTACACGGTTGATGCGGTTCGCAGACGCTACGGGATTGATCCGCCGGAAGTAGTGGATCTGAAGGGATTAATGGGCGATGCCTCGGACAATATCCCCGGTGTTCCCGGTGTCGGCGAGAAAACGGCGATGAAGCTGCTTGCCCGTTTCGGCACCGTGGAAGGCGTCTATGCCGACATCGATCAAGTCACAGGTAAGAAACTGAAAGAAAATCTGACAAGCAATCGGCAGCAGGCTCTGATGAGCAAACAGGTGGCGACGATTGATCGCGATGCACCGATTGAAGTTGCGGCGGCGGATTGCGCGTTCGAAAACAACGTCACGCCGGAACTCATTGGATTATTCCGTGAGCTCGGCTTTCAGTCATTGCTGGAGAAACTCGATCTACCGCAGACAACGCAGGCAGCGGAGGGAAAAAAACAAGTCGCTGTCCGGACGATCGAACATTTCAGCGCCGGGCAGTTGACTTCGCCGGGCGCTTTACTGATCGGGATGCTTGATGAAAATTATCATTATGGCGACATTGTCGGATTCGGTGTTGCCAACGAAACGGGTTCGTATTTTATTGACACGCGGAAAGGATTGCATGATCCGGCATTCTTAGCCTGGTTAGCCGACAGCGGGCGAAAAAAAATTGTTTTGGACGGGAAACAGGCGACGGTGGCACTTAAATGGCGCGGCATCGATTTGAACGGCATTGCTTTTGATGCGCGTCTTGCTTCCTATTTAATTAACCCATCCGAAGCAGGCGATGATTTGGCATTGATTGCTGAAAGATACGGGATGAAGGGCTGTCTCTTATACACATCTCCGAGCCCACGAGACCCTAAGACATCT
>UQRJ01000266.1 GCA_900543345.1 uncultured Sporolactobacillus sp.
TCTACACAAGGCTATTCGTCGGCAGCGTCAGATGTGTATAAGAGACAGATTCAGGCGGTTGCGCACCGCATTTGTCTTTACTAATAAACGGGCCTTCCAGATGGATCCCGATGATCTCTGCCTCGCCCGGTTTCTGACGGCCGATAGCACCGGCAACATTTTTCAGTGCCGCTTCAATTGCTTCGTTGGATTGTGTAATCGTCGTCGCCAGAAAGGACGTCGTCGCTTCTTTCGGCAACGTCGAAGCAATCGTCGCGAGTGCTTCCGGCGTCGCATCCATCGTATCGGCCCCGGCGGCACCGTGAATGTGCATATCGATCATTCCCGGGATACATTTATAATCGGATGGAAAACGCAGCACATCGTCTGAGGGACTTGCTTGATCCGCCGATGGGCCGATTGACACGATCTTCCCTCGATCAAATGCCAACGTACCGTCTTTCACCCAATCATGATCCGTGAAAATGCTGCAACCGGAAACTGTTCTTACCATGCCCTTTCACTCCTCTTTTTTCTTTCAGTATAGCACGGGAATTCTATAATGTATAGACATCTAGACTTAATGGTTAAAAAGATCGAGTTGATGCGGTGCAAGTCCCCGATAACGCAGGCCAAGCAAATCGATCATTTGTTTGGCGTTGTCGGCCGCATCGCCTCCCGAATCGTTATTGAAAATCATATAAATATCGTCCGTGCATTGCTCTAATGTCTTTAGCCGACGTTCCCACTCCTCCAGTTCCGTTCGATTGTATCGGTACAAACAGCGCGTTTTACGCCAATTCGGCCCGTGATTCAGCCAGCCGCCTACGTTTCTCCCATGCAGACGGATGAGCACACACTTGCCCCAGCCCGCAGATACGAGCGGAATTGAACCAATCGGTGTTTGCGGCTCGTCGCAGATTGTATAAATCCAACCTTCTTGCCGTAAAAAATGAAGCGTCTGCGGGCGAACAGAATCGCGAAACCAGCTCGGGTGCCTGAACTCAACCGCTATCGGTAGCTTCCCCATCTTTTTTTTCGTATAACGTAAACGCGCCACATTTTGCTCCGAGCAATCAAACCACGGCGGATACTGAAAAAGGATCATGGCACATTTCCCACTTGGGATCATCAGTCGGAGCGAAGCAATAAACGCATCGAACATGGCTCCGATCGTCGGAAATTCGCTTTTCCCATGCCGATGGCCGGTCAGCCCGCCGTAGGCCTTAATCATGAAACGAAAAGACGGCGGCGTTTTGTCGATCCATTCCTGATATTGTTCCGCCTTTAAAATCGCGTAAAACGAGCTATCCAGTTCGACGATCGGGAATACACTGCTGTAATAACGGAGTTTGTCCTTATGAATTTCCGGCGGATAGAAATTCGCATGATCGCCCCACCCTGTCAGTCCGATTCGGATCATCGCGATCTCCCCTCTCCTTGCCCAAGGCTATATTACTCTTTCGTTGTCAATCGACAACAGTTACGATAATCGATCACTGCAACCATCCGCTGCTCAGCTTCTTTCGTTACCGACGCTTATAAAAAAGCCACCGATTGCTTAATGCATATCAAGCAATCGGTGGTCGGACAAATGATTCAGCTGAAGACAATTTGTTGATGAATAAAGAAATTTTTGTTTCTCTTATGACTGGAAAAATGTCTCATGAGGGCAGGAAAAGTCGCTGCCGGCAGGGATTTTATCATTTCATCCTGCTGTTGATCGCCTTCATCATTTGATTCAATTTCTTTTGACTGGGGTGTTGACCCATCTGGTTCATCATCACACGCAACATCTGTTCATTGATCGGCGGATTCTTCTTCAAGTAATTAACCATATATTTACGGGCAATAAAAAAGCCGAGAACAACACCGACTAAAAGAGCAATAATGCCCACCATTATCGTCCAAAACATGCACCGCTCCTCCTTCTGCCTGATCTCCAAGTTTCAGTTTACACTATCGCTTGAAACAAGGTCAACATGTCCGGTGTCACCGGGGCCACCATCTATTTTAAACTTGCTTATCGTCGTCATCCGTCGGATAACAAAAAAATGGAAGCCCAATCACTAGGCTTCCCTTCTGAAGGAGGATGAAACAATCCAGTCGTCGATCTGCACGATCGTCGAAAGGAAATTCAGTTTTAATCGGTATTTCAGCATTGAAATACAGACGATTAAACAAGTGAAACACAGCCGTTCATGTGTTGTACCAACACAAAGAATATGATCAATCCTTTGTTATATAACAGTATAGCATAAATTCAGCATAATGCAAGCTGTTACAGAAAAATTGAAATAAAACATTTATGTATAATCCCGACGTAAAATCAGTAAGGATTTTTTCGTAAAACCTGTGTTAGCGGCTGATTAGGAATAAGATAAGTAGTCCAACGCTACGATCGCTCCACATTTGGCAGAGCGAAAGAGTGAAAATAAAACAGCAAAGCGGACAAAATAACATGCGAGTTGATAAGCGCAGAAAATAGATCGAAGAATGGAAAAGGAATCGAATGAACGCTTTTATTTTATCTATACAGTACATCGATGAGATCATCGGCTTCTTCCGCCAGTTCAATGCCGAAAAGTTCGGCAACCGGTATCCGAATCGCGTTCGCATCGGTTAAAATTGAACAGGCAAAAGTTTTTTATAGCGAAGCAGAATAGATTTTTATGAAGTCGAAAAAATCACAACGCATGCTGGCAAATATACCCCCATTCAGCCCTGCCCGGACATTAAAGTATTTTCTCTTGAGACGCTCAGAGTGCAAATTGCGGATGGTACGGACTTAAAAAATCATGATCGTCCGCTTACTTTCGAATCGGAATGATCAGTTTCTGACCGGCCCGAATATGATCGGCCTCGAGCGCGTTCTCCGTTTGTACCCATTTTATAAATGACTGCATTGATTTTTCCTTACTTTGGATGCGATATTCATCGGCGATGGACCATAACGTGTCTCCGGACTTGACTTCAATCGCCCGATAATGCTGCGTATCCGCCGTCACATGATTGGCAAACGTAAAAAAGATGATCGCAATGATAACCAGCAGTATGACGATATAAGAAACACCCTTCATTTGACGTCGCTCAATAAAACGATACAATACCATCGCTCCCTAATATAGAATATAAGTTCCCGGGAATACTTGTTCGTTAAATTGATTATATAGCGAACGGACGTTTGCGTCAACAGCAAAGATTCGAACGGGTGTTTGTAGTTTAAATCATCAAATGTTATAATTTAGGAAAAGAATAGTTAAAGGAGCGACATAATGAAACTCTCGAGTCGGCAGCAAGCCATTATGGATTTTATTAAGCACGAAGTCGCCACCAAGGGTTATCCGCCTTCCGTCCGCGAGATAGGCGACGCCGTCGGGCTGGCTTCCAGTTCAACCGTCCATGGTCATTTGGAACGGCTGGAAAAAAAAGGATTGATCCATCGCGATCCGACCAAGCCGCGAGCGATTGAAATTCTGGACGGGGGCAACAATTCATTCACCGAAAAGCCTGTTCCTGTTCCGGTGATCGGCAAAGTAACGGCCGGCATGCCGATTACAGCCATTGAAAATGTTGAAGAATATTTTCCGGTTCCTTCTTCAATGGTCGACGATGCGAAAGTATTTATATTGAACGTCTCGGGGGAAAGCATGATAAATGCGGGGATTCTCGATGGGGATAAGGTTATTGTCCGTCAGCAGCAAACGGCGGAAAACAGCGAAATTGTCGTTGCCATGACAGAAGATAACGAAGCAACCGTGAAACGCTTTTTTAAAGAAGGCGGGCATGTCCGCCTTCAGCCGGAGAACCCGTCGATGGATCCGATCATTCTCGATAACTGTATGATTCTTGGGAAAGTGATCGGCGTCTTTCGCAGTATTTGAATCATCGGTACCGACGGCCGGCAATTCCTGAAAGATTGTCGGTCGTTTTTCCATGTTTTTTACGGGCCGGCTCATATACTTTGGCGGCTAAATTGGGTAAAATAAAAGAAAGAGATCACGATTGGAGTGAATCAAGATGAGTGATACATTAAAAAAAATATTTTTAATCGGTCTCGGTGCGACGGTTGCCGGCAAAGAAAAGGCTTCAAAAGTATTAAACGGCCTCTCGGAAAACGGGCTGTCTCTTATACACATCTCCGAGCCCACGAGACCCTAAGACATCTCGT
>UQRJ01000267.1 GCA_900543345.1 uncultured Sporolactobacillus sp.
AAATATTAATATGAAATATATTTCATAATGAGAAATATAAGTAAACTATATTAATTATAATAAATTTGTTCTGTCATTGAAGCGAACAATCTGTGTAAAAATGATAAAAAATCTGTTTTATTGCTGTCTATTAATGAATAAGTTTCGAAAGAACATTGATTGATAACGATTTAATTGATGATTATTGAATAATATTCTTATTTAAAATCGACTTTATGCAAAAAGAGAAGGCGTAAATCAAAGGAACGATATTGACAAAATTTCACGAACAGACTACCATGAAAAATGGTTATTGACAGTAAACGCTTCCATAGGCAATCCTTGTAGCAGATGAACCGGAGCCGATAGTAGACGGGATACTCGGTGAATCATCAATAATCCAAAATCATGGATTGTTTTATGCAGGTAGACGAATCGAAAAGAAAAAAAGAGGATGATAGTCATGAGAATGGTTGATATCATTGAAAAAAAACGAGACGGCCACGCATTGACAACAGAAGAAATCAATTTTTTCATTAATGGCTATACGGAAGGCAAAATACCGGATTATCAAGCCAGTGCATTAGCAATGGCCATTCTCTTCAGGGATATGACGGATCGTGAGATTGTCGATTTAACCATGGCGATGGTTCATTCGGGTGAAGTACTTGATCTGTCTTCGATTCAAGGGATTAAAGTCGACAAGCATTCGACGGGCGGTGTCGGCGATACGACGACGTTGGTACTGGCGCCGCTGGTAGCTTCGCTCGGCGTTCCCGTAGCTAAAATGTCGGGGCGGGGATTGGGTCACACCGGCGGTACGATTGATAAGTTGGGATCAATTCACGGATTCCATGTCGAAATTTCCGAAAAAGAATTCATTAAGTTAGTCAATGAAAATAAGGTGGCCATTATTGGACCGACTAAAAATCTGACTCCGGCCGATAAAAAATTATATGCCTTAAGAGATGTGACAGGGACTGTCGATTCGATTCCGCTGATTGCCAGTTCGATTATGAGTAAAAAAATTGCCGCCGGGGCGGACGCCATCGTATTGGATGTGACGACCGGCGCGGGGGCTTTTATGAAAAAGGAAAAGGATGCTGTGCGGTTAGCCGAAACGATGGTACGTATCGGCAATTATGTCGGCCGGAGGACGATGGCCGTTATTTCAGACATGTCGCAGCCGCTCGGTTTTGCGATTGGAAACGGGCTGGAAGTGAAAGAAGCAATCGATACCCTAAAAGGGCGGGGCCCTGAAGATTTGACAGAATTAGTTCTGACGCTGGGAAGTCAGATGGTCGTTCTGGCTAAAAAAGCCGCTTCATTGACTGAAGCCAAAAATAAGTTAAAAAATGCGCTATCGACCGGCCGCGCACTGGAAAAATTCAAAAGTTTTGTTAGCAATCAGGGGGGCGATCCGTCGATCGTCGATCATCCGGATAAATTGCCGCAGGCGGACTATCGCATTGAGGTACCGGCGAAATCATCCGGCGTTGTTTCCGGTATGATTGCCGACGAGATAGGTGTCGCTGCGATGATGCTGGGAGCGGGCCGAGCAACGAAAGAAGATCAGATCGATTTTGCCGTTGGCATTGTCCTTCATAAAAAAGTTGGTGACCGGATAGAAAGAGGCGAATCATTGGCGACGATCTATGCCGACAGGAAAGACGTCGAAGAAGTTAAAGATAAGCTTTACCACAGCATTTCAATTTCCGATCACGGCCAAGCGCCAAAATTGATTCATACGATTATTACTGAATAAATACGTTGTTTAAAAGGGGACGAAGGGGGAAGCGATATGGCGATTGAAAAATGGGTAAAGTCGGCTATCGGCATCAGAAAAAATGCTTATGTCCCTTATTCGCAATTTTCCGTAGGCGCATGTCTGGTGGCGGAAAATAATAAAACATATCTAGGATGCAATGTTGAGAACGCCTCATACGGATTGACCAACTGTGCGGAACGAACAGCTTTCTTTAAAGCTATTTCGGAAGGCGAACGCTCGTTTAAATACTTAGTCATTGCAGGCGATACAGATAAACCGATTGTTCCCTGCGGGGCATGCCGTCAGGTCATTGCCGAATTCTGTCCCGGTACGATGCCTGTCCTGCTCGTTAATCTGAAAGGAAATCGAAAAGAAACAACGGTAGCCGAACTGCTGCCGCATGCTTTTGCAATGGAATGATTCCTTCTATTGCGTCTGCGCCGATTGATGATCATCAATCGGCTTTTTTGGACCGGATGTAACATTAAAGCAGCTAGTTAGGCTGGAGTACTCAGACACCGCCATAAAATCTGGTGAGCTCATAAAAGCGACGAAACCATGACGAAACCATAATGAGACAAGTGGATTTTATAATGGCTTAGCTCAAGCCTAGCACAAAACCATCGAATCTTTACACATTTAATGTTACCAGCGTAGACAAATTCAAGTCCTTTATCAAGAGCAACGCTTCGGATCGGCCCAAATCATTGACGCTTTCAAGCTTATTTTCCGGAGACCGGCAAGACCATCTATGAGCACAATCACAGTTATTGTGGGAGCAGGCACAAAGGGGCCGCCGCTTCAGACTTCATCGCCTCTGTCGGTAAGAAAATTCTGCTCCCGGATAAATAGTCTCCTGATGCGGTCTGTAGTGCCGCCAATCGGGGTCCGAAGCAGAAAAACAAGATCAGGGACGTCTGCACGCAGATGTTATACTGCTATATCGATCGCGGAACCCTGAAAATGAAGAACTTGGATCCGCCCAACAAACTCCGTTACCGTTCCAAAAAATCCGGGTCTCGACCCAATATCAAGCATCGGAGAGATAGTATCGACAATCGACTTGTGGTGATTCAGAAGTGAAAGCAGCTCGGACACTGGGAGATCAATACCATGGTCGGTAAAAAATCAAGTGAGGAGGGTGTTCTCCTGACCCTGATGGCAAAACCTGCCTGACGCTCTCCCCAAAGATTGACGGCAACGGTCCGAATTCCGCCGGCTATGCCGTCAAGCGGTTGATCGATCATTTAAGTCCGTTGTTCGATGGCGTTTTTCGGACGATCACGGCCGGCGAATGCACCACAGTGGGGTGATTGTAGATTCATTTCCAAGCCGGCCAATCGAAAATTATTCTTCGACTTTCATCTTTCATCTGCCAAATGACCCGGGCCATTGATCCTCTCCCGGGGAAGATTCTGCATTGCCGGACGCCTGTCGAGGCGTTCAAAAAATTACAGATTCCGATGATTCTCCCCCCGACCGTTGTCGGCTATTTTATTTTGACCATACTTTCGCTGGCAAGCCAGTTTGGAAAAATATTACTAAAGTGGTTTGCCGTAACGATAACAATGAGGTGGCAGGCAGCAGTCATTGCCGCCATCATCGTGACTTTTCTGCTGATGTATCGAACTGTCCGCGGAGCGTTTGAAGCCTTCGATCAAGACGGCGTCCATTCCCATCACATCTATCCGGTTTATTTGCTCGAAAACGAACCGGAAAAAAGTGTTTACCTATAAAATGATTGCAGAAATTGAAGATGTCTTCGGGACGAGTTTAATCATCCGTATTAATCATTGCCGGCAATCGTTGACCGCTGGGAACTGGATAAATTCTGTCGCAATGAACTGCGGTAACGTCCGGCGATGCCGCCGTTCGCATCCGCGATATTCTGCTTTTATCGAAATAGGCTAAGCACATCGCCGGAACGAGAGTTGTTTTTCAATATAATGTTAGATTATCTATCATACAATGTGAATAATCAGTGACAATTTGCTAAATAAATCAACATTGATCGTATTCCTGACGACATCGACGTTGTCGAAATAGATGGATTGAATAGCAATTGGGAAAATAGACAGATTTATTTGACAATTTTTTTAAAAATTATCATTTGTCAAAAGTAAAAAACAGGAAGCGATTGCGATCAGTACAATTCTACCGGCACTTTTATAATCGCTGCCAATTTCTCTTTACCTGTTGTGAACGGAAAAAAGTTAAATATAATTCGCTTACATGACCATAATGCATGATTTAAATCTAAATGTTAAATGAGCCACTTTTTTAAGTAACAGTAAACGATAAATCAGAAATATCAATTAATTATACTAAATATAGTTTTAAAACTGTCTCTTATACACATCTGA
>UQRJ01000268.1 GCA_900543345.1 uncultured Sporolactobacillus sp.
TACGAGATGTCTTAGGGTCTCGTGGGCTCGGAGATGTGTATAAGAGACAGACCCCTTGTACGCACGGCTGCATCGGATGTTTGTCGCCTTGTTCAACGAAATGGCGGAACGTGAAGGTCGGACGGTAAATAGTATTTTTCGTGCCGACATGCTGATTATGTCGCTAAGCAGTGATTCATATCTTTTTCAAAGACAAATACGCAAGCTTTCACCCGAAGATATTCTGAAAGAGATATACGAAATGATCGTCTCACAATACCGGCCGGTCGTAAAGATCCGGAGCGAAAGCAATGACAGCCATCATCCCCGCTAAACTTAGTCAACACAGTAATGAACGAAACTGGCCCTCTGATCACAGATCCGTTGATGATGACTTTATTATATTATTATACATCTGACCGATTCGGCTGCATATGCCGCAGGTAATTGTACGCAGTCGTCCGAGCCGTAAAAAGCAGGCGGCACTGATGGACCGCCCGCGTCAACTCGATTGAATGCTCATGCAAACTTGACTGAACGAGATAATAAATCGTGATTGTCCGGCAAAACAGCAGGATCGTTGCAGTCATTCATTGATTAAAGAAAAGTGCTTTTACAACGGGAAACAACTTGACGTCATATTGACCGGAGTCTTTTTCCAGACGCTTCATGGCCTCGGCAATCGAATGCGCTTTTTTATACGGTCGATAAGAAGTGATGGCGTCGATGGAATCGGCGATCATGACAATTTTTGCTTCATCGGCAATTTCCGATCCTCGCAAGCCGTCCGGATAACCGCTCCCGTCGAGGCGTTCATGATGCTGTCTGACAATTTTCAGACAAACGGTGTCGAGGCCGCGACCCGTCAATACATGTTCCCCCAGTTCGCAATGCTGCTTCATGACTTGAGTTTCATATGGATTAAGCGGCCCTTGCTTCGCAACAATTGAGATCGGAATAAATAATTTTCCTATATCGTGCAGCAGGGCTCCTAGACCGATTTTCCATAACATCGACCGGCTCTTATGGATCTTAGCGGCGATCATGAGGGAAAGGAGCGATACGTTGATTGAGTGAGAATAGAGGAGATCGTCGTAACTATTTAGTAAGAGGCAATATAACCCCCATGGCTGCTGCTTCGATTCGGAAAAGATGTGCTGAAGGATTTCCGTGGCTTGGATAAACACATCCGTACTTTGCTGGCTAACCTGTTTTTCGAAATGTTGCAAAGTCAGTTTCATCTGTGCTTCGTTTTCTTCGTTTTCCGATTCACTTTTTTCTTTGCCATTGTCCAGAGAAATTCCGCGTTTTCTGAGCAATTTGCTGATATGAGGTGTCAGCCGGGTATTTTTCGGCAGCAGCAACCGGCCTTCGGAATCAAATAGATCATTATGCAATACATTCATAAATGCGTTTTCCTCCTTAATGTAACAAAATATTCATTTTGTTACATTAAACGCAAACAATCCGAGCTTATCGTATAGAAACGGTATAATTATCGTATAAACAACTGTTTAATTAATTGATTGACCTTTTCTATATCGGAAGCGAGGCCGTTGTCATGAGAGTTGAACCCATCCGCAGTAAAGAAAAAATTAAATTGATGTACCAGCTATTAAGACGCAGAGACGTTCGATATTCCGTCCTTTTCAAATTTGGAATAAACACGGGATTGCGCGTTGGTGATATTATTAAACTTAGAGTCTGCGATATTTATACGCCGGAATTAAACTTTAAAGAACATCTTGTGTTAGTTGAACAAAAAACGAAAAAGAACAAAATGATTTTGCTCAATCGAACCGTTAGAACCTGCTTAGCCCAATATGTGCACACGAAAAAATTGCCTTATGAAGGCTACTTATTTTATAGTCGAAAAGGTGGCTATCTTGGCAGGGTTCAAGTCTATCGTGTACTGCGCGCCGCAGCAACAACACTTGGAATTGAACATTTCGGAACGCACAGTATGCGTAAAACGTGGGGATATTGGACGTATAAATTATCCAAATACAATATCGGCCTCATTATGGATACGTTAAATCATAGCTCACCGGCCATTACATTAAGATATATTGGTATTAATCAAGATGAAAAGGATCGCCTCTATTCACTTGTTCAGCTATAAATAATAGTCTTATCATCCTGGTAAAATAGTAGTATATTATACATAGTTAATAAGTAACAAAATGAATAGATTGTTAAATAAGCCGTAACTTGCCAATGTCCGGTCGCGACTGCCTGGGGATACTCGCAATAGATTTTTGAGGGGGTACTGCGGCCGGTTGATTTTTACGGCATTTATATTTTGGGGGAGCAGAGGAGTTGACAATATTCTCTGAGCCTACTTGTCCAGCCATCATCGCAACGTCTGTTGTTAACGGATCCGATCGTATTAAGTGTGGAAAGCACAGCTTGTGCTACTATCGATCGGAGGCATGTATGGCTTGCCTGGGACGATGTGATGTGTTATGTTTTGCGATCGCTTTCTTAAAATTTCTGTGGTTTTTTTTATTCATTGCCGGACGCAAGAGGCGGTGCACAACTGAAGGGTATCTTGAACGTAATGGCGTAAAAAGCCGGAGCGATAGAAAAAATCGTGCTCCGGTTTTCTTATGATCGGTATTGGCCGCCCATCTTTCACAATTTTGTTACGTTGACGGCAGTGTTTCGTGCTTCACCAATGCTTTGTTAATGGTAATCGGCGTATCGGGAATTTCGCAATTACCGCTGACTGCCGCTTCTGTGCCTACTTTGACTGCCGTTTTATAATAGTTAATTTTATAATTAATTTTTGTTAAATTTGCCGCTTGCCGTTTGATTTGTAATTGAACCAGTTGTTTTTGCCGCTCGAACAATCTCAGGCGCTGCTTTAACGTGGCGTCGCCGACCATACACAGGTTGACATAATTCCGAATTTCCGCTAATTTCATGCCGGTGTTCTTTAAACAGATAATCACGGACAAAAAATTCAAATCGTGATCCGTGAAGGTCCGCCTGCCGGATTCGTCCCGTTTAACGAACGGCAAAAGGCCTTCTTTATCATAATAGCGCAGTGTGTAGGGAGAAGTGCCGGATAATTTTGCAGCCTGACCGATGGAATAACTCATCGAGTCACCTCCGTAAATAAAACGTTGACGATCGGATCGACCGTCGTGTTCATTCTAGCATGCGTGATCTGCCTTGTCATTTCACATAGCCCTCTTTATTAGATTGCTGCAAACTTAATCAAGGTAGATCTTGACTTAGAGTAAACTCTAACGCTTATGATAATCCCTGGAGGCAAAAGTTAGGGGGGAAATAGGTTGATGAAACAAGTCAAACTTGGCGGTACGAACTTTACGGTTTCAGCGATAGCATTGGGGATCATGCGGATGGAAGCCCTGTCGAGTGATGCCGCAGCTCAGGTACTCGACACTGCTTTCAATGCCGGCATTAACTACGTTGATTCAGCTGATATCTACGGCATGGGTCAATCGGAAATCACTTTTAAAGCAGCTTTGGCCAAAACCGGCATCAGCCGCCATCAACTGTATATTCAATCAAAGGGTGGTATCGTATATGATCCGGAACGCAGCCACGGGAGTTTTGTCTTTGGTAAGCGTTACGATTTTGCCAAACGCCATCTTCTGGAATCCGTCGACGGTATTTTGCAGCGGATGGGCATCGACTATCTCGATACATTTTTACTGCACCGTCCGGATCCGTTGATGGAAACCGAAGAAGTCGCCGAGGCATTCGATACGTTGCAACGTGAAGGTAAAGTGCGCCATTTCGGCGTTTCTAATTTTAATGCGGAGCAGCTCGCGCTGTTGCAAGAAGCCATCGGCCAGAAACTGATCGTCGACCAGCTGCAATTCGGCCTCATGCACACGGGCATGATTGATGCCGGCATTCACACGAACATGACCGATTCACGCAGTGTCGATCACGACGGCTCACTCTTGCCATATACGCAGCACAAGAAGATTACAATACAAGCGTGGTCGCCGTTTCAGTACGGCTTTTTCGGGGGGACCTTTATCGACGAGCCGAAGTTTCCCAAGTTAAATGATAAGCTGCAGCAATTAGCCGAAAAATATCACGCTGTCTCTTATACACATCTCCGAGCCCACGAGACCCTAAGACATCTCGTA
>UQRJ01000269.1 GCA_900543345.1 uncultured Sporolactobacillus sp.
CTCTTATACTATAATACATACAATCATTATCTTAATCGGGCGATTGTGCGCATTCAATAGAGGAATTGTCATCAAGACAATATTGTTTTGGAGGTGTAGCCATGCCGGTCAATTCATTTGATGATTATCCGCTGACTTGGAAACCGGGAAGAACGCTGCTGAAATCGCCCATCTATCTTTCTCTGGCAGCATTGCTGGAACGGGATATTATCAGCGGCAGATTGGCCCCAAACACGAAATTACCTCCCCAAAGAGAACTGGCAGATTTTTTAGACATCAGTCTAAGTACCGTGACAAGGACATTCAAACGATGTGAAAACAAAGGTCTGCTTTATGCGGTTGTCGGGCGCGGGACATTTGTTTCTCCCAATGCGGCCTTACCGGGGACAAATAATGCTGGAACGGCGTCCTTTATCCAGCTTGGTTCGATACGCCCCTATTATCAATTTAATGCCGTGATTGCCGGCACCGCAAAAGCAATCCTGCAAGCGCCAAATTCGGAAAAACTATTTGAATTTGATTCGACATTGGGAACTTCCAGGCAAAAACAGGTCGCCAGGCAGTGGCTTGCTCACTTTCAGGTCATCGCCGATCTGAAAAATATACTGCTGACTGCCGGCACGCAAAATGGACTGGTGATGACGCTGCTGGCTTTGTTCCATGCCGGCGACAAGATTGCGACCGACACCTATACGTATTACAATTTCATCGGGCTGGCAAAGCAGCTGCATATTCAATTAGTTCCGATTGCGGCAGATGCAAACGGGATGCTGCCGGACGCGCTGGAAAAGCAAAGAAAAACGATGAAGATTAACGGAATCTATCTGATGCCCGCCTGTGCCAATCCGACGGGGATCAGGATGCCATCAGAACGCCGACGTGACATTGCGACTGTCATCAGCCGGTCCGATATGATCTTGATTGAAGATGATGCCTATGGTTTTACCATCGGTCACACAACTACTCCGATCGCCGCAATTATTCCGGAGCACACCGTTTATTTGCACGGCCTGTCAAAATCTTTGGCAGCCGGACTGCGAATTGCCTATCTCGTCTGTCCCAATCAGCTGCGCGATGATTTTTTGAATGCAGCCAATGCTATTAACCTTAAAATCCCGTTGCTCAACGCCGAGATTGCGACGGAACTGATTGACAGCGGAAAGGCTGCGGAGATTATTCAGAAAAAATGTTTGTTATCACAAGAACGGAATAAAGTGTTCAAAGCCTATTTTCCAGCACATACAGCAACTAATCCTTACAGTTTTTTCCAATGGCTGCCCCTCCCGAAGAGCTGCAATGGCTATCATTTTGAAGTACAGGCCAAGAACCATGGCGTCGGCATTCTCTGTTCCGACCGCTTCGCCGTCGGAAGCGCCCCGGGGCCGTCTGCAGTCCGCCTGGCAACTTGCTCTCCGGCCACTACCGATGATCTGGATAAAGGATTGCAGATGATCGAAAAATTGATAAAAGATAACCGGACGATTCAACGAGAAGCGTTTATTGTATGAATATTTTTATGGCTTTGAATGTCAAACGAAGGACAACACCTGATGATAAAAAGCCGAAAAGCTGCCTTGGAAAAACAACGCCGATTGGCCGGGGTCGTAAATGAATATTGATTATTTGCATCAGCAAGCCGGTTCCCGGCGGGTTTACGAGTATTGGAATAATCACTGCGCCCGCTGCCATGCCGGTTACAATTGGCAACTGGCGAAAAACGAAACGGTCCCGCATTGCCGGCAATGCGGCGCTCCGATTATCCCCGACTTTGTTTTGCGCAACTTAGCGACCTACCCCGATCAAGTCGCGCAGGGGGAGGCGCTCATCAAGCAGGCGGATTTATTAATCATTGTCGGCACGAAACGCAGCTCGAGCAGTTTTCCAAGCGCAACGCCGAAAATCGTGATTAATATTGCGCCTGAATACTTAGCGGGACGGCGAACGACGTTGATTCGGGGGAGAGCAGACGAGGTGTTTAAAATGCTTGTTGCAGCATAATTACTGAGTAGGTGAATTCCCCCAAAAACGGTTTTCTTAAAGGACGTCTACTTGCTCCATATTCAGCCAGCCCTTTTTCCTGCCGGACTGTTCCCCTTTGCCAAGCTGAGACAGAAGTTGCAACGAGGCTTTCAGTTTTTCATATTCCTCGATATCCACAATCGCGTAACGGGCTCTGCCGTTTTCCGTCAGATAGACCGGCTCCCCGACCGCAATGTTGCGCAAAACTTCATTATAGTTGCGCAATCGGATAGCGGTTTACTATTCGGCATTGAATAGTACCTCATCTTTTATAGAGATGCCCTCATTCTTCGTAAAATTCAACGTAAAATTTAGCACGCAGCAAAATAATATGATGGTTCAATATTGAGTGTTGATTTTTCCAATTGAACGTCGATAATTGTGGTGCGAGCGGCGATAGTTGCCCAGCGGACGGCGATAACTGCTCCGTGAGCGGCGATAGCTGCCCCGCGAACGGCGATAACTGCTCCGTGAGCGGCAATAGTTGCCCGGCGGACGGCGATAACTGCTCCGTGAACGGCGATAGCTACCCCGCGATCGACGATAACTGCTCCGTGAACGGCGATAGTTGCCCAGCGGACGGCGATAACTGCTCCGTGAACGGCGATAGTTGCCCAGCGAACGGCGATAACTGCTGCAAAATGTTGATTTACTTTAGCACATCTAACACTTTACTTGTGTCATCAAAATACTGAATCCCTTCCCATAGCTGCCGATCGCCGATAATCACCAAGCGAAATTTTGCCCGTGTAACGGCGACATTAAGAATATTCGGCTTGAGCCCTGCCCAAGAAGCAGCTCCGACCGATGATTGATCACATCCCAAGAGTAAGATCACTTCATTCGCTTGTTTCCCTTGAAACGTATGGATCGTTCCGCAAGATTCATTGCTCCATTTATTCAGCCGATTCAGTTCAAGACCAGGCAAAGCTAGTCCCGTTCGCATCAGTTGTTTCATCTCATTGGCGACACTTTTGAATGGACTAATAATATAGAAATTCGACAACTTTTTCTGCTGAAAGAGTACCGTTTGCAACAAGCTGATCACCTTCATTCCCTGTTCCAGTACAAAATGATTTTTGCCCCCTTTTTCCTTTTCTTTGACATCCAGCCAACCGGACTGCTTTAGGACCCATTGGACATCTAACTCGGCCCAATCGACAACGAAAGAAGCAATAATCTCTTTCAACAAAGTGGTTTTCCCGGTCCCGGGCGGCCCATTCACGGAAAAGATATTGTGCATCCGTTGCTAATCCGCTATAGCGATATTAATCGCCAGTTGTTGCATTAAGCTGGGGCTGTAAACCGACGGCCATTTGCCAAGCGGATAACGGTTGGGATGTCGTCATTCCTTCATGTAACTTCGTATCACGATCAATCTCGACCCTGGCAGAAGCAGGGGCTTTCACGGCCAGAATATAGGCAGCAACTCGATCATCAGGGGACGCAGTGGCACGAATCCGGTCAATATCCGACACATAAAAACTCGATAGTATGTCGGTTGTCGCATCCTCTTGCCCCTGCTCATTTTTTACCCCTTTTATGAGCGATGTGATATTAATCAAACAATAAAAAGATATATTTAAATGGCTAGTTGTAGAATCAAACTAGCCATTTAATTTACTGATTGTTCTGAGGTAGTTTTCCATAATCGGTAACATCTTTAAGCTTTTCTGTTACTTTCTCTGGAATTGGTAACAGTGGACTGATTACCTGATTATTGTGGTAAATTTCCTTATACGTATCACGAAACTGTGAAGGGGTCAAGCCACAATTTTGCTTAAATTGGCGCATAAATAGCTTTTCATTTTCAAAATATGAGTTTACCGCGACTTCTTTAACAGACAAATTCGTTCGTAAGAGTAATGCCTGAGCAGTATTTATTTTGAGTTGAATCATGTATGTTTTGGGTGGAATGCCAACAAACTTCTTGAAGAGTCTGGATACATACTGCGGATTCAATTGAACTTCTTGAGCAATATCCTCCAAAGACGGTGACCGATAAATATTGACTCTGATCCATTCTTTTAGACGGTTAATAACAGTAGCAGTTTTGTTGTCAGGCA
>UQRJ01000270.1 GCA_900543345.1 uncultured Sporolactobacillus sp.
TATAAGAGACAGGTTGTAAAGTGTTTGTGTTAAAGCCGCTCAGCACGGACGACATTTGCGCGCTGTTGCAGCGTGCGCTGGACGATTCGCGCGGGTATAAGAAAAAGGTGGTCGCGACGCCGGAATCACTGAAGACGATCGCTCATTTTGCCAATGGCGACGCGCGTGTGGCGCTTAATACGTTGGAGATGGCCGTGCTGAATGGAAAAAAAGACGGTGAACGGATCACCGTCGATCAGCATGTGCTGCGGCAGATTACCTCGCGCAAGTCGCTATTATATGATAAAAACGGCGAGGAGCACTACAACTTGATTTCGGCACTGCACAAGTCGATGCGCAATAGCGATGCCGATGCCGCTCTGTACTGGTTGACCCGTATGCTGGAAGGCGGCGAGGATCCGCTGTACGTGGCTCGCCGGCTTGTACGTTTTGCCAGCGAAGACATTGGGCTGGCCGACAGCCGCGCTTTGGAGATCACCGTTGCCGCTTATCAGGCTTGCCATTTTCTTGGGATGCCGGAATGCGGTGTTCATCTGGCGCACGCCGTGATCTATCTGGCGCTGGCGCCAAAGTCGAATGCGGTCTATGCGGCTTATGAAGCGGCGAAGCATGATGCGAACAATAGCATTGACGAACCGGTGCCGCTTGTGCTGCGCAATGCGCCGACCCGTCTGATGCAGCAGTTGCACTATGGAGAAGGGTATCAGTACGCTCATAACACAGCAGATAAATTGACAACGATGCAAACCATGCCGCCCGGCTTGGTCGGCCACCACTATTATCGGCCGACAACCGAGGGCTCGGAGGCAAAGGCGGCCGAACGCATGCGGCAGATCCGCAAGTGGCACCAGGTCCATGATCCGCAGCGTCGCGAGTAGACGACCGGCGGGTTCCTTATCGCCGGGGAAAAGCGGAAGTGATCTCAATGACGATGGTCACGATGCTGGTTGGCCTGCTGCTGACGCTGCTTTCGCCGTTATGGCTGAAAATTGTCGGTGCAGCCGTTTTCACTTTCGGATTCTTCGGCAGTCATTCGATTGCCAGCGGCTGGATTAGCGCGGCGACGCAAACGAATATTGCCGCGGCGGCTTCGCTCTATCTTTTCTTTTATGACGCCGGCTCCAGTCTGGTTGGCACATTTGGCGGTACCATCTGGCACCAGGCCGGCTGGCCGGGGGTTGTTCTGTTGATTATTTGCTGCACTGGGGCGGCGTTCATGCTGACCCTGCCGCTTCCCTCAAAAAGAGAAGAATTCCGTCACCGGACGCCGTGACGACTGCTGAAAAAAGGGGAAATACCTTGCCGTCATTGCATCTGGCCGTCGGAATTTGCTATGATAAACATATTGTGGGAGTTCGCCGTGACGCGGGCAGAAACTCCGGATTTCAAGCGGAATGGAGGTGGAACAATGAGCCGTATTTCCGAAGCACAGGTAAAGCACGTTGCCGATCTGGCAAGACTTTCTTTTAGTGATGAAGAAATGAAGAAATTCACCGATCAGCTCGGAGACATGATTACTTTTGCCGAACAGCTGAACGAACTGGATACGCAAGGAGTCGAACCGACGACGCACGTGCTGGACATGTATAATGTACTGCGCGACGATGTCGTGCAGCCTTCGCTGCCGCGGGACAAAGCGTTGAAGAACGCGCCGGAAAAAGAAGACGGGCAAGTGAAGGTGCCGCAAATTATGGAAGCAGATTGACAAGCAGAAAGGGGAAAACTATCGATGCCACTGTTTGAGCTGGGCCTTGTGCATCTTAAAAATAAGATACATAGCAAGGAAATCAAGGCATCCGATCTCGTTGATGAAGCATTCGCGCGCATTAATGAAGTCGATGATAAAATTAAGGCATTTTTAACACTGAACGAGGAAAATGCCAGAGCCGCGGCCGCTAAAGTCGACGAACAGGGCGCGGCGGATGAGGCAGCGCTGGCCGGCTTGCCGATCGGCATCAAAGATAATCTGGTGACTAAGGGCCTGCGGACCACGTGCGCAAGCCGCATTCTGGCCAATTTCGATCCCATTTACGATGCGACGGTCATCAAGAAAATTAAGGCGCAAAAGGCGGTGATGATCGGCAAGCTGAACATGGACGAGTTCGCAATGGGTTCTTCGACGGAAAATTCATCAGTAACGATTACGCATAATCCGTGGAATCTGACGCGCGTGCCCGGTGGCTCCAGCGGCGGCTCCGCGGCGGCGGTAGCCGCCGGCGAAGTGCTGTTTGCGCTCGGTTCGGATACCGGCGGTTCGATTCGCCAGCCATCGGCTTTTTGCGGCGTCGTCGGCATGAAACCGACTTACGGACGTGTTTCCCGTTTCGGCTTGGTGGCTTTTGCTTCGTCGCTCGATCAGGTTGGCCCGATCACGCGGACCGTTGAGGATAATGCCTATCTGCTGGAGGCGATTGCCGGCCTCGATCCGTATGACTCGACCAGCGCCGACGTGTCGGTGCCTCATTATGCCGACGCTCTGAACGAAGGCGTCAAGGGACTGCGCATCGCCGTGCCGAAAGAATACCTTGGCGAAGGCATCGACGAGGTTGTAAAGGACAAAGTGAAAGCGGCGATTCGTCAATTGGAGTCGCTCGGTGCGGTCGTTGACGAAGTATCGCTGCCGCATTCGAAATATGCGGTGCCGTGCTACTACATCATTGCTTCCTCGGAGGCGTCATCCAATCTCGCCCGCTTCGACGGCGTTCGTTACGGGGTACGCGTACCGTCGAACGACCTGATTGAGATGTATAGGCAGACGCGCAGCGAAGGGTTCGGCGACGAAGTTAAACGCCGGATCATGCTCGGCACGTTTGCGCTCAGTTCCGGTTACTACGATGCTTATTATAAAAAAGCGCAGCAGGTGCGCACACTGATCAAACAGGATTTTGAAAAAGTGTTGCAGGATCACGACCTGATCGTCGGCCCGACCGCACCGACACTGGCCTTTAAAATCGGCGAAAAAATCGATGATCCGTTGACGATGTATGCCAACGATTTGCTGACGATTCCGGTTAACCTAGCCGGTAACCCGGCCATCAGCCTGCCGTGCGGCCTTACAGGCGGACTGCCGATCGGTCTGCAGATCATCGGTCGTCCGTTTGCCGAAGCCACCATTTACCGTGCGGCCTACGCTTATCAGCAGGCCGCCGGATTCAAACTCGCACCGGCACTCAAAGGGGCGGATGACAAATGAGCAGTAATTTCGAAACGATTATCGGACTGGAAGTCCATGTGGAGTTAAAAACAAAGACCAAGGCCTTTTGCGGCTGCGCCAATGAGTTCGGTGCGGAGCCGAATACCAATACCTGTCCGATCTGTCTCGGCTATCCGGGCGTGCTGCCGGTGCTGAATCGGCAGGCGGTCGATTACGCGATCAAAGCCGCGCTGGCATTAAACTGCGATATTTCCCGGGAAACGAAATTCGACCGCAAGAACTATTTTTATCCGGATAATCCGAAGGCCTATCAAATTTCTCAGTATGATCAGCCGATCGGCCGTCACGGTTATATCGAGATCGAAACTGAAGACGGCGGAAAGAAAAAGATCGGTATCCACCGTCTCCATCTTGAAGAAGATGCGGCCAAGCTGAACCATTTGGAGAACGGTTCGGGTTCGTTGGTTGACTTCAACCGCGCCGGCACACCGCTGATTGAAATCGTCTCGGAAGCCGATATGCGCACACCGCAGGAAGCCTATGCTTATCTCGATAAGCTGAAGACGATCATGCAGTATATCGGCGTCTCCGATGTCAAGATGGAAGAAGGCTCGCTGCGCTGTGATGCCAACGTCTCGATTCGACCGTACGGACAGCAGACATTTGGAACAAAAACCGAACTGAAAAACTTGAACTCATTCACGTTTGTGGAAAAAGGGCTGGCCTACGAGCAGCGCCGGCAGGAGAAAATCCTGCTTTCGGGCGGGAAAGTCGAGCAAGAGACGCGCCGCTATAATGATGCGACGCGAACGACGACGCTGATGCGCGGCAAGGAGGGGTCCGAAGATTACCGCTATTTCCCGGAACCGGATATCATTCAACCTGTCTCTTATACACATCTCCGAGCCCACGAGACCCTAAGACATCTC
>UQRJ01000271.1 GCA_900543345.1 uncultured Sporolactobacillus sp.
GAGATGTCTTAGGGTCTCGTGGGCTCGGAGATGTGTATAAGAGACAGGTGTAAATTACCGATATTCCACTTTTTAACGGGCACGCCTCCTACCGTCAGTCTCAGGGCATCTTGCGGCGTGCGAACGACTAATAATATTTTCTGCCACGGTGCAGCTTTACCAATAATGCGAATCGTTTTTTCAAGCGAAAAAAAGCGAATGCCTACGGTTTCCGGAATTACCATTTCCATTAAATTTTGTTGGACACTGTCTTGGGCAACTTTATCATTAGCAACAATAACGAGATTAGCACTTATTGTATTCACCCAAGTCATGCCAACTTGGCCATGTACCAATCTATTGTCGATCCGGGCTAATAAAATGTTGGGAGTTGGCATTTGATAATTCCTCCTTTTACCAATATTATGAATTCATAGTCAAAAATTTTTATAATAATTGCCTTAACTCTTAGAGTAAGTGTGAATTTTCACGCCTTTTACCACACGATTCACCGTTCCGCTGGGGGAAGGAGTATCCGGTAAATTATGCAGTTTAACTGCCGTTAACAAGGCCAATGTCTGAGCAAACATAATATCCGGTAAAGCTAAATAGCCGTCAGGCAAGTCGACATCACCATTGCTGAAGAAAAAGTTCTCGCCCCGGAAATTTGTCTCTTTCTTAACGCCGATAGCTACGACCCGCCGAGCAATCTGATCATTTTTTATTTCTTCCATCACATCAATGTCATATTGCCGTGTATAATTGTTATTGTTGATAAAATCGAATACCAAGGTATGTTCATCAACAAACGATTTTGGCCCGTGTCTAAAACCCATTGATGAATCATATAGTGGTGCTATCTTCCCGGCGGTTAATTCCAACACTTTTAATTGGGCTTCTCGTACCAAGCCCGCTAAGCTTCCGGATCCTAAATAAACGAGACGATTGAAGTGTTCATTAACGATTGATTGAATTTCTTCCTCCCGGCTGACAACTTCATGACCCATTTTGCTAATTGAATGAATCCACTGTTCCTTTTGATCATTGACACTTGTATCAAAAACAAGCAGTGCCGCTAACGTCATGCATGTAAAACTTCCGGTCATCGCAAATCCCTGATCGTTGGACAGCGGCGGCATGAGCAAAAGTAAATTCTTTGAATCGGCAACTGATTCTTGGGCCAGTCTGCCTTGCTCGGCACAGGTAATTGTCATTTTCCATAAATGACTGATCAACTGATCCGCGAGATGGACAGCCGTCACACTTTCCGGACTATTGCCGCTACGCGCAAAAGATACTAGAATTGTCGGCGTTTCAGGCTTTAGATAACGATCGGGAGAAGCGACAATATCCGTCGTGGCAATACTTTCGAATATAAAATGCTCCGAATCGCCTGCTTTTGTTAAATAGGGGACGAGCGTGTTCCCTACATAAGCAGAAGTACCTGCTCCC
Source organism: uncultured Sporolactobacillus sp. (assembly GCA_900543345.1). GTDB lineage: Bacteria > Bacillota > Bacilli > Bacillales > Sporolactobacillaceae > Sporolactobacillus. The sequence continues at coordinate 1,432 of UQRJ01000271.1, forward strand.
GTAAAGATGATACGAACTTTTTCATGAGCGCTAATAATTGTCTTTAAAAAATGATTGATTTCATTGAGCTTCTTTTGGTAAATCGCAAAAGTTTCTTGCCAAAGCGCAGGCTGTTGCTTAATTTCCCGCGTCGTAATTTGCGCTCCCAGTTTTGATAATGCTTTTTGATCCATATCAAACATGTCTTCCTACTCCCATCCTGATGGTTTATATTCCGTCGCTCTCAGAGAGCTTTTTCGCTTCATTGTGCGTTTTGATATGATCAAAATCAAAAGATACCATTGACCGTTGCCCGGCGTTAATCGCAAATTGCAAATAACGCTGCACGTTCATATTGCGTTGCAGGAGCCCTTCTAACAATAATGGCACATTTATACCGGACAGAACGCCGACATTTTCATGATTCAGCTTGACCTTGACTGCTTGATTAAACGGCGTCCCTCCGGGAACATCCGTTAAAAATATAATTCCTTCCTTTAATCCTAATTTTAAAATTGCTTTCTCATAAAAACTTTCTAATTGATTTGGGGTCATTCCTTTAACGAAATCAATAAAGATAACTTTATCTTGATCACCGGCAATCATTTCCAAGTTGCTTTTCAATCCGGAAGCAAACTTTCCGTGGCCACAAACAATCAATCCAAGCAATTGGCATCACCTCCTTTAATCCGGAGCCACCCGATGACGCATATGATAAATAAACTTATCTCCCCGGGCAACACTTAACGTATACTCAATGATTTTACCCTCAATATCCACTGTCGTACGTGTCAAGCTCAAGCACGGCGACCCCACAGGAACCTTGAGTAAATCTTTATCTCTTTCACTGACTATGCCGGCAAAAAATGACTCATCTGCGTATTGAATTCTGATATGAAAGTCTTTATTAAATGTGGTGTATAACGGCTGCTTTTGTAATTGTTCTAAAGTGATCTTGTGAAAGATATAGTCTGGTAAATAAGTTCTTTCCAGCATCATCGGTATCTCGTCAGCAATACGTAATCTCTTAATTTTTATAATGTCATCTCCGTGATTAACTCCCAATTTATTAGCCAAGCGACCATCTGCATGAAGATGACTGAACTCCAAGATATCGGACCGCGGATGTAGTCCCAATGATTTCATCTGGTTTGTAAAGCTATAACTGCTCGCAAGATCCATACTCGGTTGCATTCGATACGAAACAAAGGTTCCACTGCCATGCTGCCGGTATACATATCCCATCATTTCCAGCGTACTTAATGCTTTTCTAATCGTCGTCCGGCTTACTTTGTATCGATCCACTAATTCACGTTCCGATGGTAGTTTATCATTCGGTTTTTTTTCTCTTTGGATTTTATCAATCATTAAATGAACTAATTGACTATATAAGGTTTGATTATCTTTCATTGGTCATGTCCTTTTCTAAGTGATACCTACCACTTACATAATAAATCCGAAGTTATAGTAAGTCAACAGTTCATGTAAAGAAAATTAACATCACATTAAAATTATTTTCTTAAAAATTATTTTCCGACAAATTGCGGCTGATCGTAAAGTCAAATAAACCCGGGTCATCACTGCAGACGCGGGTGGACGAATTCCGCCCTGCTTCGTTATTTTAGCCAATTAAAAAAGCTGTCCCGTATGGACAGCCATGATAATCGTTCATTTAGTGCTGAACCGTTACATGCAATGTGCGACGGCCAAAATTTACAGCTTGTTGATTGGAGGACATGTGCACATCGATCCGTTTACCTTTAATGGCTCCGCCGGTATCGGCTGCCGTATAGGTTCCGAGACCGTCAATCGTTACTTTCGAGCCAAGCGGGATGACCGACGGATCGACAGCAACGACGCGCGCATCTGAATTGGCTTTCAGATTCACACCGGTCGCTGTCCGGCCGTTTAGCGCATAAGCCGTTACGACAAAGGATTGTGCGGAAGCCGTTGCTTGCGGATGCTGGACCGGATGTGCCGCAGGTCTGGATTGATTTTGGCGAACCGCCGGCTTAGCAGCTGCTTGGCGAACAGGCGCCGGTTTCTGCACAGCGGCCTGCGATTGCTGCCGGGACGGCCAGCTGCTTGACGTTCTCCGGTTGGCAGTCGATTGCTTGGCCGCTGATTTAGCGGCCGGTTGACGTCCGGCCGGTTTTACCGCCGCAGTCGCCTTTTTCGTAACAACCGGTTGCTTCACCGCCGCCGGTTTAACTCTGACAGGCGCCGACGACTTCCGGGCCGCCGGTTTCGTTGTTTGCTCAACAACCGGTTTCGCCGTTTGCGTCGTAACGTGCGGTTTCGTTGTTTTCGCTGTTACCGGCTTTGCGGTTTGCGGTGCGCGATTTTTCGTTGCTTTGTTTTGGTACTGCTTTTTGCCGATCAGCGCCTTTTGCCGGTAAAATTGTTGCCAACGTACCAATTTTCCTTTCTGAATTTCATTTATCGTCTGATCAAATGAATCATTATGATTTCTCTGCCGATCATTCACGTGCGACTCACTTTTCTGCTGCGGCTGTTTGGCTTGAACCAAAGTCGATCCCGCCGTTAAAGGTACCGCCAGACCGGCGGCAAGAAGCACTGCCGTCACTTTCTGCATTCGTCTCAATCGCATCTGTCTCTTATACACATCTCCGAGCCCACGAGACCCTAAGACATCTCGT
>UQRJ01000272.1 GCA_900543345.1 uncultured Sporolactobacillus sp.
TATAAGAGACAGATATGGGATCATCGCCGGCAATCACGACATCGGCCTGCGCCGTGATTACCGGACGTACGCAAAGTATTTCGGTAAAAATCGCTATCTGCTAAATCCTTGGTACGGTGCGTCTTACCGTAACAATCGCGGCCACTTCGACTTGATCGAAGCCGGCGGCAAAAAGTTTATTATGGTGGCTATGAGTTGGCCGGTCGGCGGTGAAGATGTACTGTGGATCAATCAGGTGCTTGCACTGCACGCCGACCGGACGGCCATTCTTTATGTTCACGACTACCTGGACAGCCATGGCCGGCGTACCGCCCAAGGGCGGATGTTGTTCGATCGTGTTGTGCGACCGAACGCCAATGTCCGGATGGTGATGAACGGCCATCGTTTCGGTGCTGCACGGCGGGCGGACGCGATCGACGACGATTTCGACGGACGACCCGACAGGAAAGTCCTGCAAATGCTGTGCGACTACCAGTCTGTCAAAGGCGGGCAGGGTTACATTCGCTTGATCGGTTTCAATCTGGTGCGCAATCTCGTTTATGTCCGCACATTCTCACCACAGAACGGCCGGACGCACGCTTATGAAAAAAACAGCGACAATTTTAATTTTCGATTCGATCTGGATCAAACGGATCAGCGCGGCGATTCGGGAGAGAAGGACCGTCGCTGATACAGGTGTCCGTTTTTTACTTTCGATCACCGGAGAAGGCGTCTCGCTTTTTACCCTGTTTTTATTCGATTATAATGAAGTTGATCACACAGACAAACGACAGGCAAGCGTCCCATTGTGGGAGCGTCGCTTTCTGTTTTTCGAGTATTGCGGGGTTAGGGAGGTCATCGCGGGTATGCAAAAGCAAACAGATGTCGTATTAATCGGCGCTGGGGTCATGAGTGCGACGCTCGGATCGCTGCTTCATGAATTGGCGCCCGAATGGGAAATTCACGTATTTGAGAAACTTGATGGACCGGGCAAGGAAAGCTCGAACGAATGGAATAACGCCGGAACGGGTCATTCCGCACTATGTGAATTGAATTACACGCCGGAGAAAGCGGACGGAACGATCGATATTGCTAAAGCTGTGCGCATCAATGAACGTTTCCAGCTTTCTAGGCAGTTTTGGACTTATCTGGTGAAAAACGGATTGATCAGTCATCCACAGGATTTTATCCGGCCGATTCCGCATATGAGTTTTGTGGAAGGTGAAAAAAATGTTGCTTTTTTACGAAAGCGCTTTAATGCACTTTCCAAAAGTCCGTTATTTGCCGGTATGCAGTTTTCCGACGATCCCGATCAATTAACAGAATGGGTCCCGTTAATCATGGACGGACGAACGCTAAACGAATCAATGGCCGCTACGAAAATTGATTCCGGAACCGATGTCAATTTCGGAGCATTGACACGGATGTTGTTCGCGCATCTGGAGAAGAGTGGCAACGTCCAGGTCCATTACCGACATCGCGTGGAGGCGATCGACCGTAACGACGACAGGACGTGGAGTGTCAAGCTGCACGATATCGACGGACGGAAAATTGACCGTTACCGAGCAAAATTTGTGTTTATTGGCGCGGGCGGCGGCAGTCTGCCACTGTTGCAGCAAACGGGTATCCCTGAATCCCGGCACGTCGGCGGCTTTCCCGTCAGCGGCCTGTTCATGGTCTGCCAGAATGCAGAGGTGGCGGCGCGTCACCATGCCAAAGTATACGGCAAAGCAAAGATCGGTGCACCGCCCATGTCGGTACCGCATCTGGATACGCGGTATATCGACGGCAAGAAGACGTTGCTATTCGGTCCGTTTGCCGGATTCTCGCCGAAATTTCTTAAAGCAGGATCCAATCTCGATCTGATTCGTTCCGTACGGCCGAATAATGTGCTGACGATGCTGGCGGCCGGGGCAAAGCAGATCCCGCTGGTAAAATATCTAGTTCAACAGCTGTTACTGTCGCCCGCTAAGCGTGTGGATGCGCTGCGCGAGTTTATTCCGACGGCGAAGGGGCAAGAGTGGATGATTGTTGTGGCCGGTCAACGGGTGCAAGTCATTAAGGATACGAAAAACGGCGGCAGGGGAACGCTGCAGTTCGGTACGGAAGTCGTCAGTTCCGCCGATGGATCAATCGCCGCACTGCTCGGCGCATCACCGGGCGCTTCGACGGCGGTGTATATCATGCTCGATGTACTCAAGCGATGCTTCCCGAAACAATTGGACCAATGGGAACCAAAACTCAAAGCGATGATTCCTTCGTACGGCGTCAAGCTGGCGGATCATCCGGATTTACTGGCACAAATCCGCACGTCAACGACGCAGACGCTCGGCCTCCATTGAGCGTGTTTTGCAAAACAATCAATAGATAATAAAAAAGGGGCAGTCCGTCTGTAAGGTAATCTGACCCGCAAAAGTTGGACAAAAGACCAACTCTTGCGGGTCACTTTCAGGCGGATTGTCCGCTTTATGATATTGTTTTTCGCTGCCTGATCTGATTGACGCCTAAATGTTTTACACACCGGCATAACCGAGAATAAAACTGACGATCAAGATGATCAGTACGATCGACGTGATGCGGACGTACAACCGGTCCTGTTCGATCCGGAAGCCGATGATCGATGCCGCGACACGGAGTGCGGGCGTCAGGATGAGCAGAATCAACCCGAGCATGATGATGGCATACGGCCGACCGGCCAATACTCCGAAGAAGATCGTCAACAGGTGATGGGGATAGATGCCCGGAGCGTAGCCGCTTGTACCGCGAAGTTTCAGCAATAGGAGGCCGATTGCGATCACGCAGGCGCTGAGCGTGACGCCGATCCGTAAAATTAACGTGACCATGCGTTCCGTCTGCCCCTCTTGTTGCTGTCGACCTTTTGCGTGCCCATTCATCAAAACCATCCTACCGCTCCCCCAATCATTTGCACGCCGAGGTAGAGAATAACGGGAATGAAAATCAACCGCAGCGTTTTACTTTTCAACCGTTGCATGATGCGTGCGCCAAGCAGAGCGCCGATTAAGATGCCGACGGCGACCGGGCCGGCAATCGCCGGATCAACCGTTCCTCGTAAGAAGTAGACGCCGGCACTGGCGGCGGCTGTTACGCCTATCATAAAATTACTGGTGGCGCTGGATACTTTCAGCGGCATTTTCATAAATACATCAAGTGCCATCACTTTAAAAGCGCCGGAACCGATACCGAGCAAACCGGAAGCGACGCCCGCCCCATACATCACGGTCATGCCGGGAATCACGTGATCGACGTGATAGGGAACCTCACGTCCCAAGCGGGCATCGTGATAGGCCCCGGCCAGTTTCAGCTTTGTCGCCAGCGGATCCTGGCGGACATTGCGCGGCGACTCACTGCCTAATTTGAACAGCATGTTGATTGCCGAATAGATCAGCAGTAAACCGAAGATGATCGACAGGACGGTACCGGAGAGCAGCATGCCGACAAATACGCCGGTCAGTGCACCGAGTGTCGTGCCGATTTCAAGAAACATGCCGGCGCGCAGATTAGTCAGACCGTCGTGAATATAAGCGACGGCCGCACCGCTTGAAGTGGCAATGACTGAAACGATGCTGGCACCAATCGCATATTTAATATCCATTCCCATTAAAACCGTCAGCACGGGGGTAACAATCATCCCGCCGCCGAGGCCAAGCATCGATCCGAGTATTCCTGCTACGATGGAAACGGCTAAAATCGTCAATAAATTCACCTTTTGCCGCCCTCCGATTTCCTTGACTGGTTTAACCGTAACACAGAATGAATGATAAATAAAATTGATAATTATAAAGTTTTTAATATGTTTTTGATATTTTTCAATTTCAATATAATCGCTACTTATTCTCTCAATTCCTTTTAATACAAAATATAACATTGCAAAACTAATCAATCCTTTAACAAAAACAAATTCATTAAAATCAATACCTTGGTTCAATAAAAATTACTATACATAAAGCTATTGTTAAAATTAATGCATAATCAAGATACTTTTCTCTTAACCGTTTACGGATACATAAAAGTCCTAAAACTGTCTCTTATACACATCTCCGAGCCCACGAGACCCTAAGACATCT
>UQRJ01000273.1 GCA_900543345.1 uncultured Sporolactobacillus sp.
CGTCGGCAGCGTCAGATGTGTATAAGAGACAGTGGTTCAACCAACTTAGACGCGAAATCTATTCGATCTAATTGGTTGCCATTGCCCGAATGAAATCGTCATTTTTTCGTGTATACGTAACCGGTTGGATCGACGGATCCGGCCGGTTTTTTTTAGTGCAATCATTCAGAGAGGGTGAGCAGGAACTTGAGCAAATCAGGCAAAATTCGATTGAGCGTCGTACTATATCTTAATTATTTCATTCACGGCATTGGTTTAATCATTCTTGTACAGAACATGCGGGCGCTGGGCGGCGTCTGGAATGCACCGCTTGCCACCGTCTCATATGTCATTTCCGGGATCGGGATCGGGCGACTGATCGCCTACTACGCACTCGGCAGCTTGTCGGACCGTTACGGGCGAAAGGCGCTTATCGCCATCGGTATGTTGAGCTATCTGATTTTTCTTGTCGGCGTGCCGCTGACTTCGGACTTTCGCGTCGCCTATATACTGGCGATTTTGCAGGGGATAGCCAATTCCGCGCTTGATTCGGGAACCTATCCGACCTTTCTTGAGATGGGCAGTCGTAATGGATCGGCCAACATTCTGATCAAAGCGGCGATGTCGGTCGGCGAATTTGTTTTGCCTCTTTTCATCGCCGAAAACGAAAATCTCAGCGGTTGGTACGGTTGGAGTTTCGTCCTGACGGCAGCGATAATGACGATCAATTTGTTCCTTTTGATCGGGACAAAATTTCCGCCTGCATCACGGGCGGACCACCGAGAAAGCCACCGTTTATTTGCCGGGGATCGACTGTCTCCGGCCAAAATCGGTATGTTGGCGATTCTCTCCGTTTACGGCTACACGTCGATGGCAGTGATGATTCTTTATACACAATGGATCACACTCTACGGCCGCGATGTTTTGCAGATGAGTAATTTGCAGGCGCACTTCTTGCTCTCGCTCTACAGTGCCGGATCCATCGCCGGGGTGCTGCTGACCTTCATCATTTTACGGCGCGCATGGATCCGGGACATTCACCTGATCGTCGCAGCGAATGTGATTTCTCTGCTCATGCTGTTGATCGTCTGCTTTGCGACCGCCCCGGCAGCCGTTAATATCGCCTCGTTTCTGTTCGGCCTCACTGCCGCCGGAGGTATCATGCAGGTTGGTTTAAATATTTTTATTACGCTGTTTCCGCAAGCCAAGGGGCGCGTCACCGGCCTCTTTTTCTCATTTGGCAGCATTGCCTCATTTACCGTGCCGATTTTTACCGGCATGCTCTCCACTATTGGTACGGCAGCTGCGCTGCGCAGCGATATTGTCATTGCCCTTTGCTCCTGCCTGCTCTGGTTAATCGGCTTACCCTTGCTCGCTGCTTGCCGCAAGCCGAAAGCATATTTCCAGGAACGCGGCCGGATTGACCGGATCGATGCTCGGATTCTCCAGCTGCTGCAAAAACGACTGCAGCTGATTGAGGCGATTGGCATCCGCAAGCGCCGCGAAAACAGGCCGGTTTTCGATCCCGCACGCGAGCAGGAGATTCTGAATCGGATCGGCAGGCAGATTGCCGATAAAAATCATATCGATTACTATCGGACCGTTTTTGAGGCTATTTTAACAAGCTCGAAAACCGTTCAGTCGCAGCTGATGCTGGCAAAAGATAACGGCATACTCACCACGCGGCCGAGTCGCAGTCGGTCGCCACTACCGGAGAAGGGGAAGATAAAATGATTTATTTTACGGCAGGAGAATCACACGGGCCGGAACTGACGGGCATCATTGAGGGTTTCCCGGCCGGCTTGAAACTGTCGATCGATCGGATTAACGATAAACTGAGTCGGCGGCAACAAGGTTACGGACGCGGCTACCGACAGAAAATCGAAAAAGATCGGATCATCGTCACCTCGGGTGTCCGTCATGGCGTGACTCTCGGTTCGCCGATCACGCTGAGAATCGTCAACATCGATCATAACCATTGGCGCGAAATCATGAAGCCGATTGGTGAACCGGAACCGGGCATCGCCATGCGCGAGGTAAAAAATCCGCGGCCGGGACACGCCGATCTGGTCGGCGGCATGAAATACGGCCATCGTGACCTGCGCAACGTGCTGGAACGTTCATCGGCACGGGAAACAGCGATGCGGGTGGCGATCGGCGCGGTCTGCATTCAGCTGCTCGAAGCGCTCGGCATCCGCATCATTGGCTATGTGCGTCGGGTCGGACCGATCGAAGCAGATGCACAGCGGCTATCGTCTGTGGAAGAAATCGAGCGGGCAGTCGAGCAAAATGACCTGCGCATCGTTCGGCAGGATAAGGTCCGATCGATTCACGAGTTGATCGATCGGACACATAAAGCAGGCGATACGCTTGGCGGCGTCGTTCGTGTCCTTGCGCAGAATGTTCCCGCCGGGCTCGGCAGTTACACGAGCTGGAACGAAAAACTGGATGCCCGGATTGCCGCGGCAGTCGTCGGCATTAATGCAATGAAAGGAGTATCGTTCGGCGACGGTTTCGCGCTGAGCCGTGATCGCGGCAGTGAAGCAATGGACCAAATTTATTGGGACCGGGAAAATGGCTGGACGCGCGGCAGCAATCATCTCGGCGGTTTTGAAGGCGGAATGACCAACGGCATGCCGATCATCGTTAATGCGGCGATGAAACCGATCCCGACGCTTTATAAACCGCTGCACAGCGTCTCGATCGATAGTAAGCAGGAGCACAAGGCCGGCATCGAGCGCTCCGACACGACAGCAATCGTCCCGGCGTCGTTGATTATTGAGGCGATTGTTGCGATCGAATTATGCCGGGCGATATTGGATACGTTCGACAGCAACAGTCTGACGCGACTGAAACAGCAGTACCGCGATTACCGCGACGAATTGAAAAATTACTGAGGAGTCCTGCACCGTGATTATTCACACACTTGGTCCGGAAACCACCGATAGCTCGGAAGCCGCCCGATATTATTTGCACCGACAAGCCGGACAGGGGAGGATTGTCTTGCACGAGCGCTTCGAAGCAATTATCGAACGTCTTCCGACTTATGGAGGCGACATGCTGCTTATTCCCGCCGCCTATAAATCAGCGGACGGCAGTGATTGGGCGGATTTTCACTACACACAGTTGAACCGGCTGAAGCTGGTCGACTGTTTTCACCGCCCATTGCAGCCGCTTGTATTGATCCGTCGGAAAATCGCCGCACACGAGACGGCTTATACCCATCCGGCGACGGCCGTTTTATTGAAAAATTACCTGCATGCCGTCGGCAGCCGAGCCTCGCTTTGCTTCGCGGGCAGCAAGGATCTGGCCTACCGCCGCTACTGTGAGCAGCAAGGCCGCTATGTCCTGACCGGCATGAACAGCGTGCGACACGGGGCGGACGACGGGACCATTGAGGCGACCTATACGGCGGACATGGTCTGGTGCGTTTATCAAATACTCCGGGAAGCAAAGGTGAATTTTTTATGAGAAAGTTAACAACCAATCTGCCGCACGGTTTGCGCGGCGAGCTCCAGGTGCCGGGCGACAAGAGTATCTCCCATCGCAGTATCATTTTCGGCGCCGTCGCCGACGGCATAACCGATATTAGCCACTTCCTTCCTTCGAGCGACTGCCTGACAACCGTCCGCGCATTCGCGGCGATGGGCGTGCCAATTAAACGGAACGGCGATCGGGTAAGCATGCACGGCATTGGTTTTTCCGGTCTGCGCCGCCCGCAGCAGCCGCTCGATATGGGCAATTCCGGTACAACGGCGCGCCTCCTGCTCGGTGTGCTGAGCGGCCGCCCATTCTCGACGCGATTGTTCGGCGACGCGTCGCTGAGTCGGCGGCCGATGCGGCGCGTTACCGATCCGCTTGAGCAAACCGGCGCACGGTTTGCTGTGAGCGAAAGCGGCACGTTGCCGATTACCGTACACGGACGGCCGGATCCCTCTCCCATTCGCTATCGGCTGCCGATCGCCAGCGCCCAGCTTAAGAGCGCCCTAATTCTCGCTGCGCTTCAGGCCGCCGGCGCTGTCTCTTATACACATCTCCGAGCCCACGAGACCCTAAGACATCTCGT
>UQRJ01000274.1 GCA_900543345.1 uncultured Sporolactobacillus sp.
ACGAGATGTCTTAGGGTCTCGTGGGCTCGGAGATGTGTATAAGAGACAGGATCACGGGTGCTGATATTCGACTGTAGATGATGCTTCTGCGCGAATGCATTCAGCGCACGTACCTGACCGAACGTCAGTGTAAAATTGGCCAGCGTCCGGCCCGCTGCCGTTTCCAGTGTCGCGCCGTTATTGGTGATCACGTATTGATCGTTTCCCGCAATGCCCAATTCATGAAGATAATCGCGAACGGCCGGCAGCGGACGCCCGCTGCAAAGAACAATTTTAACTCCTCGCTTCCTCGCTCTGATCAACGTATCCGCCGTCTCCGGCAAAATTCGCATATGATCGTCCAGCAACGTTCCGTCCAAATCAATAGCAACCATTTTATAAGTCATGAATGATCCTCCCGCTGTGACCTTCCTCCGCTATTATAGCAAAGATTTTTTTCTACAGACGACGGCCGAGTGAAAAAGATTGTAAGGGTCCGCCCACTATTCTTCCGGAAATCGCGCGCGACCGTCCTTACCGGCGAGCATCATCCCGCACGCTGACTTTGCGTGACGTCATTGCACCTGCTATCAGCGCTCTGAAACGCCGCACGTCGGCTTCTTGTTTAAAAAATCGTTTGGGAACAATCACCGATTGAGCTCTTGAAATGGACAGGCGAAACAGGTGTTTGTATTCATAAGCACGGCGAAAATCGTTCCACCGGTAGACAACCCTCGACTCGCCGCGTCGCTGCGTAATGCCGTCCGGCTTCACATCATAAGCGATCTCCTGCTTTAAAATATGGTTGCTGGCGAATTCCCGTTTTATTTTATAGAACAACAAAGAGGCAAGCAGCAACGTCGCTGCTGCCGCTATCAACAGATCGATAAGCGCTCCTTGCCACGTCAAGCCATGAATCGGCAAAAATAAAAGTAAAAACAAGAAAAAGACAAAAATAAAATATTCAGCCACTATTTTTTTATAAAAGTGAAAGCCATATTCTTTAATGTCGCTAAAAGTCAACGTACCGACACCTATCATCGCTTCCTGTTCCATCAAAAGGCCTCCGTTTTTTAAATAGTATGGTTGTGACGACTGACGGATAGTTTGCTGAGCCACGAACACTCGGCAAACGCCCGGCATAGGCTGTAACGCTGGTTCAATTCAATGAAGAGGTGAATGTTTGATGGAATCGAATCCGAACAATGCGACTATTGACTTGGCCGCCGACTCAACAAAGATCGTCACCGAACGCCGGGACGCGCGCAATTACGTCACCCAGTTGTTCGGTCCACAGTTGCCGGCGATCAGAAACGGTTTTTTTAATGTGCATATGACCAGAGGCATCATCATTCAGCCACACTGGCATACGAACGCCTCAGAGATGATCTTCATGATCGGCGGCACCGCTCTGACTTCAGTCTTTAACCCATTTACTCGAAAAGTGATCAGTTATCGGATTGGTACGGGGCAAGTCTCGATACTGCCGAGAGGATGGTTTCACTGGATCGTCGCACTGACCGACGATGTCCATTTACTGGCGATTTTCGATCAGCCGACCCCGGACGTCGTTTACGGTTCCGATTTTCTGCGCTTCACGCCGGCAGAAGTGATGAATCGTGCTTACTGCGTTGATCCGCAGACATACGCACAGGCCGTCGCGCCGATCCGCCAATCGACGATCCTCGGCCCGCCAATTGACTGCGCCGGCGCCAATCCGGAAAATACACAGATGCAGGCCGGCAACGTCAATACGGCTCGTTTTTTTGCTGCACCGCAATAATTGATTTTCACAAAGGAACGAGTCCGTCATGGTATACTAAAAAGAGAAACTTATTGTGAAATGAGATGATGGCATGAACAGTCTCTCGAAAGAAAAATTTCTGTGGGCTGCACTTATTTCGGCTCTGCTGTCGATTTTCTTTGCTTTCGGTGCTCGATCGTTGCCCGCCCCCAGCTCGTTTATCATACCGTACGCCTGGAGCGCCCTCAGCGTTCTTTTGTTGCTGCCTGCATTTTTCTTAAAAAATGCAGCGGATGAAAAGAAATTTCTGACCCAGCACATCTTCAGTGTATCGGCCGTCGTGGTTGCCGTCAATAGCCTCAGTATCGTTGCAGCGACACTGCTCAGCTTTTCTTCCCTGTAGTTTTTAGTTTTGTCAACATGGGAACCGCCAGCAGGCGGATTTTTTGTTGACACACGCGCCATCCTGCCCGCTTATCTCCCTTCTTGAATTAATTCTGTCCTTTTCCGTCCAATCGCTGCGTATTGCGCCTTTAATCCAGTCATCTTTTCGTTCAGACGGCGAAGCAGCCCGTTGATTTCATGTAACACTTCTTTGGTCTGCCGTTCGGAATCCTGTATTTTACTGTGCACGGTCCAGTCGGTGACAATATTATCAAAAAAGTAATCGGCAAAGGTCAATAATCGATCGTCCGCCAGTTCATCCAGCGCCTCATTCGTGACATCGCCCAACTCCGTCTGAAAATTCCGCAGCGCCTGCTGCGCCTCATGAATATCTCCCTGCGCTTCATCGATCTTGTTATGTTTCACCGCCGTCGTTAGCACACCGCCGCCAAGTACATCCCAACCCGACCAGTCTTTCGCTTTCCCCAGCGACTTGAGTGCCTGCCCCAGTGCGTGCTTCGCCTGTCTGCCGGCGGCGACCGCTTCGTCATATTCTTTTAGAGCAGCACGGATCCCCGCCTCACGGTCCATCAATGCATACAACCGTGCGCTAAGCGGCGATCCGGAATCATGAATCAGCGCTTCTTTGCGGCTCAGCCACTCTTCATATCTTTGATCCGCGTCCGCGACCGTCGCGAGTTTGCCGCGCAGCGCGGCGATGTCTTCTTGCAGATCTGCCATCGTCCGGCAGGCCTCCTGATACTTCAGCTGCGCAGTCACTGCTTCCTGTTCTTCTTTATCCAATTTTTCAAGTTTGCGTCCGATCAACGCATATAAAATGGCGGGTACACTGAGCGTCTTCAGGCGATCGACATCCTTTTGTTCCTTATCCAGTACGGCCTTCAGCTTGTGCATTTTGACTTGCTGCAGCTTCTCTTCATCTTCGAGTTTCTCCAGCCGTTCCTGCCATTTTTTCTTGTAGACAAGCTGTTCCTTTATTTCCTGCAGCTCTTGTTGAAACCGATCAAGCACGGGTGCATCCCTTCCTTTAATTAGTAGACTATCCACTTATCGGCAACGCGGAACATCAGCACAATGGCGGCAAGCAGTAAAGCCGCCATGACGACGGTTGCTGCCAGCAAGCCGGCAACCGTTATGAGATGAACTCGCAGCCCCTTTTCGATTAACAGACTGCCGACCGGTAAAAGTGCCAGCAGGCCGGTCATCAACCCCGGCGAATAGCGGCGATCGATCAGCGTCTGTAGCAGGTGCACCCCGATCACGTTCAGCACCATCGCACCGACATAACCGAAGAAGGCATACGTAAAAATCGGCTGGCCGGGGAAAAAAAGAGCGAGCGCCGCGACCAAGATGGCCAGACTTGTGATAAAAAGGACAGCCAGTAAAAACTGATCCTGAGTGGGCGCCGCGTGCAGCCTAATTTTTGCAGGCCGACCGGCGGCACGTACCAGCCAGATACTCTCCTCGGCATTGTGGATGATGAAAGCCAGTAAAAATAGAATCATAGTTTGTGCGGACATGGCGGGACTCCTTTTGGACTCCTTTTCTCTTAAGCATCAGGCTTCTTTTCTTCGTAGAATCCGTTCAATCCTGTGCCGTACCGTGCACCTTTTCTCTTAAGCATCAGGCTCCTTTTCCCGATTCGGCACGCTCATTTCCATTCCTGTTCCAGCATGCTGTAGACGACATGATCGACATAATGATTGTGGATCCACTCCGCTTCACGAAGACATCCCTCCTGCCGGAAACCCAGCCGCTCGGGAATGGCCCGGCTTTTCCTGTTGCCGGTAGCGGCGCGAATCTCCACACGGTGCAGGCCAAGTCCGCGAAATCCGTAATCGGTCAGAGCTCTGGCGGCACG
>UQRJ01000275.1 GCA_900543345.1 uncultured Sporolactobacillus sp.
GGGTCTCGTGGGCTCGGAGATGTGTATAAGAGACAGGCAGAATGCGCTCGGCACTCGAACGTGCGGCCGCCACTCCGCTGCGCGGCCTGGCAATCGGCACTTTATCGTCACTGCTGCTGCAAAGCAGTTCGGCCGTCACTATCGTAACCGTTGGCCTGATCGCCACTGGGGCAATGCGGTTCCGCCAAAGCGTCGGCATCATTCTCGGCGCAAACATCGGAACAACCGTTACCGGCGAAATCGCATCGCTGCACATCGATGCCATGCATTGGTATTTTTTTGCCGCCGGCATCCTATGCATGTGCCTGCCGCGGCGGCGAAGTTTCGCTATCGGCTCACTGCTCTTCGGCATCGGCTGCCTGTTTGCCGCAATGGCCGGATTCAGTTCGCTCGCCCGGCCGCTCGCTGCTTCGCCGACAATCCGCGATCTGCTTGCCGATGCAAACGGCAGTCTGTTCTACGCCGTTTTTGCCGGAACCGTTTTTTCCGCGATTATCCAGTCGAGTTCGGCGACAATGCTCGTCTGTATGGGTTTTCTCGATCACCACATTCTGACATTGCCGGCCGCGACCGCCATCATGCTCGGATCGAATGTGGGGACTTGTCTAACCACTTACATTGCCAGCCTCGGTGCCGGAAAAGAAGGACGTTGGGCGGCCTATACTCATATTCTTTTCAACGTGCTCGGCGTTTTGCTTTTTTTCCCGTTGATCGAACCGGCAACAAACCTATTCACCACATTTGCCGGCGACGGGCGAGCCGCGCTGGCGCATTTATCCGTCATTTTCAATCTGATCACCGCGCTGTGCGCCGTTCCGCTTGCCGCCCCGTTCGGACGCTGGGTGGAACGAAATCATTTATGATTAAAAGGTCGTCATCGGTTGTTCGTCTTCATCCAGCATCCTGACAAACGTTCCTTCGCTGACCGGATAGTCGGCATGCGTCAATTTAACGCGGACCAGTTTACCGACAATATCCGGCGACGGATAGCTGAACCGAACTTTCAGATAATTGTCGGAAAAGCCGACATAAGTGCCGTCAGGTTCATGATGACGATACGGTTCCTCCGGGATGACCTCAAGCACGTGATTCTGGTAGCCTCTTGCGTACTGTGACGAGAGCCGGTTTGACAAAGCGATCAACCGCGATACGCGATCGTGCTTCACATTTTCCGGTACCTGATCCGGCATTCTCGCCGCCGGAGTCCCCGTCCGCTGCGAATAGGGAAAAACATGCAATTCGGCAAAATGCAACTCGCGAATAAAGCGATACGTTTCCATGAACTCTTCTTCCGTCTCGCCGGGAAAGCCGACAATTACATCGGAAGTCAGTGCAAAATCGGGCAGTGCTTCTCGTAGATTCTTTATTTTATCGGCAAAAAAAGCCGTCGTATAGGTCCGATGCATCCGCTTCAGAACAGTATCCGATCCGGACTGCAACGGTATATGCAAATGCCGGGCAATCACATGGGAACGATGAATCACGTGGACAACCTCATCGGTGATCTGGCTCGCCTCGATCGATGAAATCCGCAGACGTTTCAGACCGCGAACGTTTTTCTCCAGATCACGAAGAAGCGCGGCAAAATTATAATCTTCCATGTCTTCTCCGTAACCGGCGGTATGTATGCCGGTCAGTACGATTTCTTTGTAACCGGCATCGACCAGCTCCTGCGCCTGTCGGATAACATTTTCCGGTTTGCGGGAACGGAGCAAACCGCGCGCCCACGGGATGACGCAGAATGTGCAAAATTTATTGCACCCTTCCTGAATTTTAAGCGAAGCCCGCGTACGATCGGTAAATGACGGCACATCGAGTTCCTCAAAAACTTTCGCTTTCATAATATCGCCGACACCGTTGATCGGTTCCCGTTGCTTACGGAAACGGTCGATATAGCCAAGCAACTTGCGCCGATTCTGTGTGCCGATAACGATATCGACGCCGGGTATCGACATCACCTCCGCCGGGGACGTCTGAGCATAGCATCCCGTTACGCAGATTACCGCATCCGGATTGCGGCGGATCGCCCGACGGATCACCTGCCGGCTTTTCTGGTCGCCGGTATTGGTTACGGTGCATGTATTAATCACATAGACATCCGCCGTCTTCTCAAAATCCCCTCGTTCATATCCGTGCTTGCGGAAAATCTGCCAAATCGCCTCGGTCTCATAATGGTTCACCTTACATCCCAATGTATGAAAAGCAACTAAAGGCATTTTTTCTCATCCACCTCGCTTATTTATTTATCGCCGCAAACTTGTGTGTATATAAGTTTCATGTCCGTTTTTCCGCAACCATAGCAATCCAGTTTTCTTTTTGATGTTCTTCGATCGGCCGCAGCCCATGCCGAATCAGCGAGCGAACGACAGCATCTTGCTTTGTCGCAATAATTCCCGAGACAATCAGAATACCGCCCGCTTTCAATTTACCGGCGGCGCCCCCGTCCAGCATGCGAATCACAATGTCAGCGAGCAAATTACCGACGATTAAATCAAAACTGCCGACAAGATTATCCGTAAGATTATTTTGCCTAACTTCGACACAGTCCCCTGCCCTGTTGATCTTCACATTCAGCCGCGCGGCTTGAACAGCGACCGGATCGAGATCGACGGCCAGCATGCGCGCCGCACCTAATTTAGCGGCTGCGATCGATAGGACGCCGGTACCCGTACCCACATCGAGTCCGTCGATGCCTCGACGAACGTATCGCTCCAGGGCTTCAATACATAGGGCCGTTGTCGGATGCGTACCGGTTCCGAAAGCCATTCCCGGATCCAGTTCAATCAGCCTGCGGTTTGTGTCTGTTTTCCGATAGTCGATCCAAGCCGGTACAATCACGAACGATTTTCCTACTTTGGTCGGTTTATAATATTTTTTCCAGGCCGACATCCACTCTTCTTCATTTCGCTCACTGAAGGTCAGCTTATTTTCTCCCGGATCAATATCGTAAAGCAGCAGATTGTTAAGCGATTGTTTGATCTCATCCACTGTCTCGCCGAGAAAACTATTGATCGGCAAATAGGCCTTGACATTAACGCCATCGGCCGGATAGTCTTTCGGGTCCAAGTCGTAAATCGTCCCATTTTCCGAAGCCCCGCCCCGGCGAAGATCCTGCGAATCCTCAATCACGACGCCACGTGCGCCGGCTTCGTATAGAATCGCCGTCACCGGTTCAATCGCTTCTTCCGTCGTATGGATACATAGTTCCGACCAGTTCATCGCGCTTGCCCCATTCGCTGTTAATCCGTTTTAAAAACTTTTTTTTTCATTTTGTCGAAGATACTTTCGCTGGCCGCCGCCGATGAGCTTCCCTTCAATCCCGCCAATTTACGAAACAGCGTTTTTTCTTGTTCACTCAGATGCTTCGGCGTTACCACGCGTATTTCGACATGTTCGTCGCCCTGTCCATAGCCTTTGACATTTTTGATGCCCTTGCCGCGCAGCCGGAATTTCGTACCGGTCTGCGTTCCGGCGGGAATGTGGAGCTTCACATCGCCGTAGAGCGTCGGCACCTTAATTTCATCGCCGAGAGCGACTTGAGTAAAACTCAAGGGCACTTCGATATAAACGTTGTCTCCGTCACGTTTGAACAGTTTGTGCGGTTTGACGGAAAAGACAATGTAAAGATCACCCGCCGGTCCACCGTTTACACCGGCTTCGCCTTGCCCGCTGAGTCGAATCTGCTGGCCGTCATCGATGCCGGCCGGTATTTTTATTTCAATTTTCCGGTTGACTTTGACTTTACCCGAACCGCCGCACGTCGGGCAATGCTGTTTGATGATCTTTCCGGTACCCTGACAATAGGGGCAGACGCGCCGATTGACAATCCGACCGAACGGTGTATTCTGCTCTGTATTGAGTTGTCCGGTCCCATGACAGTGACTGCACGTCTGCGGATGTGTCCCCGGCCGTGCACCGGTTCCGTGACAGGTCCGGCACTGTTCTTCTTTAGGAACTGTCTCTTATAC
>UQRJ01000276.1 GCA_900543345.1 uncultured Sporolactobacillus sp.
TCGGAGATGTGTATAAGAGACAGCTGTAATACAAAGGTAATACAACAATAATCTTTCGCTCGAGACTATTCTAACGCCATTTTCACAAAATAACCATACATTTTTCAATGATTGTTTTTTCAGAATAAATACAGGAATGTTGAAAAACTTTTTATGGGTAATTATGTAAAAAATGATCGGCCTGCTGCGAGAGAAATCGCTGTCATTCATGAGAAATGACTACGGATCGGAGATTCCCTCCGTAGCCGGCAAACGTCGTTTAAAAGGGTGCATCGGCGTCAATAGCGCTCTTTACTATGATAAACAGATTATCTTAACAATTGCTTAATGAATAAGTAACGTTTTGATTAAGTTACTTCAAAGCAGCTCATTCGGACGCTGTCAACCAACAATATGTAAACGGTTTCTTTTAACACAACAAAAAAGAGCCCTTCGGCCCTTCTTTATTCGTTCATCTCACTGCCTGCTTCTGATCTTCTCCGGCTTCCGCCGTTGCGATCCGCAATTGAGCACGCTGCAATTTAGCCCGTGTCTCTTCATAACCTTCGGACGTTTTATGCAGTCGGTCCAATTTGGCCTTAGCTTCCGCTTCGGCTTTTTTCGCACGGGCAATGTCGATGTCTTCTTTCATTTCAGCCGCCTGAGAGATAATCGTTACGCCTTTCCGATTCACTTGAATGAAACCGCCGTGAATCGCAGCGTAGTCGACAATTTTCTCATCTTCATGCTTTAGGCGGGCCATGGCGATCTTCAACGGAACAACAATCGGCATATGACGAGGCAAAATGCCGAGGTCGCCTTCTGCGCTCCGTACGCAGACCATATGAACGTCTCCCTCATACACTTTACCGGCGGGTGTAATGATTTCCGCGTGCAATGTACTCATCTGTCGGCCCCCTTTGTCCGTGCGGGTACTTAGTCAACATTCATCACGCCAGTTGCTTGGCCCGTTCAAGGACATCGTCGATGGTCCCCGTGTTCCGGAAGGCTTCTTCTGGGACATCGTCGTATTTACCGTCGAGAATCCCTTTGAAGTCCTTGATCGTTTCTTCGACTGGAACATAAGATCCGGGTACGCCGGTAAACTGCTGGGCGACATGGAAGTTCTGACCAAGGAAGAACTGAATGCGGCGGGCGCGGCTGACGGTCAGCTTATCTTCATCGGACAGTTCATCCATCCCGAGAATAGCAATGATATCCTGAAGCTCACGGTAACGCTGCAGAGTTTCCTGAACGCGGCGGGCGACTTCATAATGTTCTTCCCCGACAATATCGGGCGACAGCGCGCGCGATGTCGAAGCCAGCGGATCGACGGCCGGATAAATACCGATCTGGGTCAGTGAACGCTCAAGGTTGGTCGTCGCATCCAAGTGTGAGAACGTTGTCGCAGGTGCCGGATCGGTATAGTCGTCGGCAGGCACGTAAACGGCCTGAATTGACGTCACCGATCCTTTATTCGTCGAGGTAATCCGCTCTTGCAAGCGACCCATTTCCGTCGCCAATGTCGGTTGATAACCAACGGCGGACGGCAGACGGCCCAGCAAAGCGGATACTTCCGAACCGGCCTGCGTGAAACGGAAGATGTTATCGATGAACAGCAGCACATCCTGTCCTTCGGCATCGCGGAAGTATTCGGCCATCGTCAGCCCGGAGAGGGCCACCCGCATGCGCGCACCCGGCGGCTCGTTCATCTGGCCGAACACCATCGCGGTCTGTTTGATAACGCCTGAATCGGTCATTTCAAAGTACAGATCGTTTCCTTCACGCGTCCGTTCGCCGACACCGGCAAAGACCGATACACCGTGATGTTCTTCGGCGATATTATGGATCAATTCCTGAATTAAGACGGTTTTCCCAACACCGGCGCCGCCGAACAGGCCGATCTTACCGCCCTTAATATACGGCGTCAGCAAGTCGATAACCTTGATGCCGGTTTCCAGTACTTCCGTCTTTGTCGACAGATCGGCGAATTTCGGCGGATCGCGATGAATCGAATTTCTTTGGACGTCCGCGGGAAGCGGTTTTCCATCGATCGGCTCGCCAAGGACGTTGAATACGCGACCCAACGTGGCGTCGCCGACCGGCACGGAAATTGGCTTGCCGGTATCGACGACTTCCATACCGCGGACGAGCCCGTCGGTCGAATCCATCGCAATGGTACGCACAGCATCGTCGCCCAGCTGGAGCGCAACTTCGAGTGTCAGGTGAATATCCGCTTCAGCCGAGGACTTGGCTTTATAGTCTATGGTCAGAGCGTTGTTAATATTAGGAAGATGGCCGTCGTCGAATCTGACGTCGACAACAGGGCCCTTGACCTCAGTCACGTACCCCTTACTCATTACATTACCTCCCACAGTTTGTTTCATGCACCTTTATTCAAGTGCCGTGGCACCGCCGACAATCTCGGTGATTTCCTGAGTGATATGTGCCTGACGCGCCCGGTTGTAAGATAGCGACAGATGATCGATAATATCGCTGGCATTATCGGACGCATTGCGCATTGCCGTCGTCCGAGCCGCATATTCGGCGGCTTTCGCATCAAGCAGCGCGCCGTAGACCTGTCCCTCCGCAAAAAGCGGCAACAGGGCGTCGAGTACATCGCTCACACTCGGTTCGAAGGCATAAGGAACCGTTATTTTCGCCGGCTGCTTCGCTTGCTGAAAATTGGTCAACGGCAACAGCTGCTTATCGACCACAGTCTGCGTGATCGCGTTGACGAAATGATTGTAAATCAGATGCAACTCGTCAATTTCGCGATCTTCAAACAAGTCGACTACGCGGCCGGCAAAATCGGCAACATCCTCAAAGCGGAATTCTTCCGGAATGTCTGTTTTACTAAAGGCGACCGCGTAATTGCGTTTCTCGAAAAAGCGAGTACCGACTTTACCAGTCACAACAATCGTATAATCGTTCTTCGATTGATGGTTGCGATTGATTAATTGTTGCGCATATTTCAGAACATTGGCGTCGTATGCGCCGGCCAGGCCCCTGCTTTCCGTCAGGATCAGATACCCCGTCTTTTTTACCGGCCGGGTGGCCAGCATCGGATGAAGGTCTTCGCTGTCGGGCGGCAGCGCGGCAGCGATGTCCGTTGCAATCTCACGCAATTTCGCCGCATAAGCTTCGTAGAGTTGGGCACTTTCCTGCGAACGGGTCAGTTTGGCCGCCGCGACCATCTGCATCGCTTTCGTAATTTTGCGCATTTGCTTTGTTGACGCTATTTTTTCCTTAATGTCGCGCATAGAAGGCATCTCATTCACCACCCTTTATCAATCGTTAAAAAGGTTGCACCGTAAATGCCGGCAGACGGGCAACCCCTTCATTTATGCCAATGAATTAAGGGGTTCAGTTGCCCTTGGACGGAGCAAATGTCTTTTTAAATTCATCGATGGCGTTCGCGAACGGCTTTTTATCGGGTAAATTGCCGGATTCTCTGATTCTGCTCAAAATTTCCGGATGATTCTGTTTGACGAACCCAAGCAGTTCACTCTCAAAACGTCTGACGTCGGCAATCGGTACATCGTCGACAAATCCTTGCGTCAGTGCGTAGAGTACAATGACCTGATCTTCTACCGGATATGGCTTATGCAAATTCTGTTTCAATATCTCAACGGTACGAGCGCCGCGGTCCAGCTTCGCTTTCGTCGCTTTGTCCAAATCGGAACCGAACTGCGAGAAGGCCTCCAGTTCGCGATAAGAGGCCAGATCCAGCTTCAGCGTACCGGCAACTTTCTTCATCGCTTTGATCTGTGCATCGCCGCCGACACGGGACACGGATGTCCCGGCGTCGACTGCCGGACGGACACCGGAATAAAACAGATTGGCTTCCAGGAAAATCTGTCCGTCAGTAATCGAAATCACGTTCGTCGGAATATATGCTGAAACTGTCTCTTATACACATCTCCGAGCCCACGAGACCCTAAGACATCTC
>UQRJ01000277.1 GCA_900543345.1 uncultured Sporolactobacillus sp.
CGTCAGATGTGTATAAGAGACAGTCCCTATTTATTATAAATGATGAAAATTTTCATTAAAACCGACTTAACCGGAATGTGGGGAAAAGATGAAACCTATAGCGGACGCAAGGGCATCAACTGCAGGAAGTTCGATTCCATCCGATAATGCGGCAGTCAGCGATCCGTCTTCCGGCCGCTTCGGCGGTTCGAGAACACATCGGCGCTGCGAACGTACGGCACATCCGGGAGACGGAGGCGGAAATTAACCGCCCGTGCCGCCGCAAAAAAATAATCGGACAGTCGGTTCAGATAACGCAGGGGCAGCGGGGAGACAGCCCGGTCCTCCTTCATCAGCCGGACGACCTGCCGCTCTGCCCGCCGCGTCACGGTCCGGGCCACATGTAGTATAGCGGCGGCAGACGCACCGCCGGGCAAAATAAATTTTTTGATCGCCGGCGTCTCGGCGGTCAGCACATCGATACGCCGTTCCAGATTGTCGATCATCGATCCGACCACTTTATGCGGTCGCTCGTCTTTGATACTGGCCAGATCGCCGCCGCAATCAAACAACTCATTCTGAATCTTTTTCAGATCGTCAAGCATGTCCTGAAACAGCGTTGAATCAAGTTGCGCGGCCGCCAATCCGACAAAACTGTTAACCTCGTCGATTGTCCCATAGGCTTCCACACGGACGTCATCCTTGTCTACTCTGCCGCCGACGACACTTGTCGTCCCGCTGTCGCCCGTTCGCGTATAGATACTCATATTGCCATCTTCCTTCTTTGTGATTAAACGCCCATGCTATTTTCGGGTATCCTAAAATAGATCATTGATTGAATCGCCGTATCCCTGGCTTACTTCACATTTTATTGACAATCGTTATCAACTGCAAGTAAATTTTGTCTCCATTCCGGCAAAAAATATTCACAAACCAAACGGAACCGGTCTCTTTTCCCCGGCAGACGCGCCATTCGCCAGAATCGGTCGGACACCATATATAGTTATCTTTGTTGACTTGAGCACAATATATAGCTATCATGAGCAGAGAAGTTCGTTGAGAGGAGCATGATAATGAAGATCAGATTATCCGATACGTTTATTGATCACATAAAATCGCAAGTCAAGCCACATTGGGGCGAACTGGGCTGGGTGACTTATAAACGGACGTATGCCCGTTGGATCGATGCCAAGCAGCGCTACGAAGAGTGGGAGGAAACCGTCCGGCGGGTCGTCGAGGGCAACATCAACCTCGATCCGCGGCTGCACCGCGTGCCGGTACCCACTGCCGTTGTCGACGAGCTTCGTCACGAGGCCGAACGCCTGTATCAACTGATCTACAGCCTGGCGGCGACGCCTTCCGGGCGCAACCTGTGGATCTCCGGTACGGATTATCAGCAGCGGGTCGGTGATGCACTGAACAATTGCTGGTTCATCGCCGTTCGTCCGCAGCCATACGGCACCAGCCGCATCGTTCCCTTTTATCTGAAAAAAGAACAGCCTGCCGTCTCTATGCCCTTTTCCTTCCTGTTTGATGAATTGATGAAAGGCGGAGGTGTCGGTTTTTCGGTGGCCAGGAAAAACATCGACCGAATCCCGGCCGTCGATCGCAAAATCAAATTGGACGTGCTGGTCGACAAGCGTCACCGCGATTACGCGGCTGCTATCGGGGCCGGTGCCCGCGATGCCGACGAATGGTACCGGACGCACGATAAAAACACTGTGCGCCTATTCCGAACGCCGGATACCCGCGAGGGCTGGGTCGAATCGAACGCACTGCTGATCGACGCCCACTTTTCGGCCATGATTGCCGCCGCGTCGCACGTCGTCATCGACGTCAGCGCTATTCGCGAAAAAGGCAAACGAATTCACGGTTTCGGCGGCGTCGCGGCCGGCCCGGTCCCGTTCATCGAAATGCTCTATGCGGTGAATAAAGTACTTAATGCCGCTTGCGGCCGAAAACTAACGACCGTCGACTGCACGGATATTTGCAATTTGATCGGTAAAAACGTCGTTGCCGGAAATGTGCGCCGCAGCGCCGAGATTGCGCTCGGCGACCCGGATGACGAAGCCTTTGTCACGATGAAACAGGACAAGAAACAACTGATGGATCACCGTTGGGCGTCGAACAACAGCGTACTGGTCACTCCGGATTTTAAGCAATACGAGGAGGTAGCCGATGCCATCGCCAAGAACGGTGAGCCCGGTATCGTTGCCCTCGACAATATTCGTAACTACGGACGTTTCGCCGACGGCTATCAACCGGGTATCGACGGCGAAGCGGAAGGGACCAATCCGTGCGGTGAAATTTCGCTGGGCAACGGTGAACCGTGCAATCTGTTCGAGGTCTTCCCCGCCGTCGCGGAACAAAGCGGCTGGGACATGGACGAGGTTTTCCGTCTCGCGACCCGTTATGCCAAACGGGTGACGTTCTCGCACTATGACTGGGAAGTTTCCCGGCGCATTATCCGGAAGAACCGCCGCATTGGTATCTCAATGAGCGGCATACAGGATTGGGCGCTCACACGTTTCGGCACACGGCTTGTGACCGGTTTCCAAGACGCACGCGATCCGCAAACCGGACGGGCGATCCGCAAGCCTGCCTTCAACCCGCAGGCCGCCCGGGTTGTCGACGGCTTTTACCGCACGGTCGTCGACGCCGACCGTGATTACTCAAAGCAGCTCGGCTGCCGGATGTCGATCAAGCATACGACGGTCAAGCCTTCCGGAACCGTGTCGAAACTGGCCGGCGTTTCCGAGGGCATGCATTTCAGTTTCGGTCGCTACATCATTCAGCGGATCCGTTTTCAAGATAGCGACCCACTGCTGCCGGCCCTGCGCCGGGCAGGCTATAACATTGAAAAAGACGCCTATTCGGAAAATACAATGGTCGCCGAATTCCCGGTCAAGGCCGGCGGCGCCGATCGCAACCATTTCGTTTCGGCGGACGAGGTTTCGATCGAAGAACAGTTTGCGACCCAGCTCTTTCTGCAGACATACTGGGCGGACAATTCCGTCAGCTGCACGATTACCTTTCACAAAGAAGAAGTCGCAAAAATCGCCGAACTGCTTCGTCAATACCGCCCGTTCTGCAAATCGACGTCGCTCTTGCCTTATAGCGGTCACGGCTTTGTCCAGGCACCGAAAGAGCCGATCAGTGAAGACAGGTATCGGAATATTAAAGCAAAAATCACCGGCAATATCGAGGACATCTATCATGCCTTAAGCAGCGAACGTCATGAGCAACAGGATTTGGAACTGGTCGGCCAGAGCGACTGCGCAACCGGCGCCTGCCCTGTCAAATAAAGAGGCAACCGGCATGCGACACGTTCATCAGATGACACTGCTATCGCTGCTCACCGCGGTCGCCGTCGCCGGCCGACTGGCCATCCACGGCATGAACATTCAACCGGCGACGTTGATCGTTATCTTAACCGGCTGGTTTTTCGGCTGGAAGATGGGCATCGCCGAGGGTATATTGACAGCACTGGTGTCCGATTTGTTTCTCGGGCTCGGTTATTGGACGCCCTTCCATCTGCTGGGTTGGGGGATGATCGGGCTGCTGTCGGCATGGCTGCCGCATCGCCGCTGGATTTATATCTCGTGGTTGGCCTTATCCGGCTTTTTATTCGGCCTCATCATGGCCTGTTCGTATTTCTTGTTTTCGACCGATATACGCGTCATCGTCGGCATGTGGATCGGCGGCCTGCCTTTCGACGGTTACCATGCGGCCGGCAATCTGGGTTTCGGCTTATTATCGCCGATTCTATTCAAGATTTTCGGCCATGAAGCCGGTAAATTGAATAAACAAGATAAACCATGAATCGTCAATTCGAGGAGCGACAGAAATGAAAAAATGGTTTCGTTCCGCCTTGTATCTATTGATAGCTGTATTATTCCTTTTCCCTACATCTGTCTCTTATACACATCTCCGAGCCCAC
>UQRJ01000278.1 GCA_900543345.1 uncultured Sporolactobacillus sp.
GAGATGTCTTAGGGTCTCGTGGGCTCGGAGATGTGTATAAGAGACAGACAGTAACTTTGACGTCGCCCACAAATTGAACGGAATCATCGCCTTTGAACCTGCCACACAAAATTACGATGATTCGCCAAAGAACCAATTCACGGTCAACTATCTCAGAAGATGGCATGTGAAAAAGTGCAATCAAAGTGCAATGACAAACTA
Source organism: uncultured Sporolactobacillus sp. (assembly GCA_900543345.1). Classification (GTDB taxonomy): domain Bacteria; phylum Bacillota; class Bacilli; order Bacillales; family Sporolactobacillaceae; genus Sporolactobacillus. Next base: position 202 of record UQRJ01000278.1, read on the forward strand.
AAAAAAAGCCGAAAAGCCCATGAACACGGGGTTCCAGCTCTCCGATTTTCATTCCCACTCAATCGTCGCCGGCGGCTTCGACGTAATATCGTACACGACCCGATTAACGTGCTCCACCTCATTGACGATGCGCGTCGAGATTTTCTCCAGCACGTCCCACGGGATGCGGGCCCAGTCGCTGGTCATGCCGTCGACGGAGGTGACGGCGCGGATGGCGATGCAGTGATCGTAGGTGCGGCCATCGCCCATTACGCCGACGCTTTGGATGTTCGGCAGGACGGTGAAGTACTGCCAGATGTCGCGGTCGAGGCCGGCTTGTTTGATCTCGGCGCGGAGGATGGCGTCCGATTCGCGGACGAGCGCCAGTTTCTCCTCGGTGACGGCACCGAGGACGCGGATGCCGAGGCCGGGGCCGGGGAATGGTTGACGCCAGACGATGTCGTCCGGCAGGCCGAGTTCGGTACCGAGTTTGCGTACTTCGTCCTTGAACAGCCGGTTGAGCGGTTCGATCAGTTTGAATTTCATGTCTTTGGGCAGGCCGCCGACGTTGTGGTGCGATTTGATCGTTTGCGACGCTCCGCCGGCGCCGCTTTCGACGACGTCGGTGTAGAGCGTGCCTTGGACCAGATACGAGATATCTGTTAATTTATTGGCTTCGTCTTGGAAGACGTAGATGAATTCGTTGCCGATGATTTTGCGTTTGCGCTCCGGATCGGCGACGCCCTCAAGTTTATCGAGGAAACGTCGTTTGGCGTCGACATGGATAAAATTCATGTGGAAACGGTTCTGAAACGTGTCGACGACGCTGCCCGCTTCGCCTTTACGCAGCAGGCCGTGGTCGACGAAGATGCACGTCAGCTGGTCGCCGACGGCGCGGTGGACGAGTACGGCGGCCACCGAGGAGTCGACACCGCCGCTCAGCGCGCACAGCACTTTTTGCTTACCGACAGTGGTCCGAATCCGGGCAATTTGCTGATCGATGAAATGAGCCATCGACCAGCTTTTTTTCGCATCGCAGATTGTGAAGACGAAATTTTGCAAAATGGCATTCCCGTATTGCGTATGGCGTACTTCCGGATGGAACTGCACGGCATAGATGCTTTTATCGGCGGCGACCATCGCGGCGACCGGTGTCGAAGCGCTGCTCGCTTCGATGGTGAAGCCTTGCGGCGCTTCTTTTACGAGATCGCCATGGCTCATCCAGACGGTCTGCGTCGCCGGTAAGTTTTTAAACAGTACGCAATCCGTATGTACGGCGATTTCCGCTTTACCGTATTCACGATGCACCGCGCGTTCGGCAGCGGCGCCGTAATGCCGGGCAATCAGCTGCAGCCCGTAACAGATGCCGAGAATCGGGATGCCCAGGCTGAAAATTGCCGGGTCGCACGTCGGGGCGTCTTGGTCGTAGACACTGCTTGGACCGCCGGAAAAGATGATCCCTTTCGGCCGTTTGGCCCTTATCTGATCGGCTGTTGTCGTGCTTGGCACCAGTTCGCTATATACACCGAGATCGCGAACGCGCCGGGCGATCAGCTGATTATACTGACCGCCGAAATCCATCACGATAATCAAATCTTTTGCTTGTCCCATTGCTAGACGCACCCCCGCATTTCTAATCGATCAGATCGCCGTTACTTGGCGCTACCTTCCTATTTTAGCAATCCGTCCGGATGCGGGCAACCGCTTTAGACTAAATAGCGCAGCCAGACGTAGACTGACGCAATGACGATCGACAGTAGCATCACCGGCAGGCCGATTTTCATAAAAGCGATAAACGAGATCGGATGGCCTTCCTTCCCGGCTATACCGGCAACGACGAGGTTGGCGCTGGCCCCGATCAGCAGGCCGTTGCCGCCGAGACAGGCGCCGAGCGACAGGCTCCACCAAAGCGGATCGAGATTGCTCAGCCCTAATGAACCCATTTCTTTGATCAGTGGAATCATCGTCGCCACAAACGGAATGTTGTCGATAAACGCTGAAGCGAAGGCGCTCATCCACAGGACAAGAAATGTCGAGGGCACGAGGCGGCCGCCGGTCAACTGCAGCGCTAGGTGAGCGAACCGGCCGATCACGCCGGATTCGACCAAGCCGCCGACGAGGACAAATAGGCCGACGAAGAAAAAGATGGTTGTCCACTCCACGCCGGCTAGCGCCTGCTCCAAATAGCGCTCGCCAGTCAAGAGCAGAAGCAGGAAGGCGCCGGCCAAGGCAATGGTCGCCGTCCCCACACCCAGCTGCTGATGGACGAAAAAAGCGGCAATAGTCAACGTCAGCACGGTAACAGATTTGATTAGCAGACTTCGATCGTCGATTTCGTCGGCCGCGTTTAAGTCGGCGAGCACCGCGCGAGCGTCGCTGCGGACATGGAGTCCTTTACGGTAAATGAAACCGAGCAACACAAGAACGGCCGCCGTAATGAGTAAAATCACCGGTGTGAGATTCGTGATAAAGTCCAGAAAGTCGATATCTTTTACTGCACTGCCGATCATGATATTCGGCGGATCACCGATCATCGTCGCTGTGCCGCCGATATTGGCCATGAAGATCTCCGCCATCAGAAACGGCATTGGCGAGATCTGCAATTGCCGCGCAATACTGAACGTCATCGGCACGACGAGCAGCACAGTTGTCACATTATCAAGAAAAGCCGAGCCGATCGCCGTAATGAGGGAAAAAACAATCAGCAGGGCAATCGGCCGGCCGCCGACCAGTTTGGCGGCCCAAATCGAAATAAAACGAAAGAGACCGGTCTGCGCCGTGATCGAAACGATGATCATCATGCCGATAAGCAATCCGAGTGTATTAAAATCAATATAGCGAATCGCTGCGGATTGATCGACGACGCCGAGAAAAATCAGTGCCATGCCGCCAAGCATGGCACTGATCGTTCGGTGAACCGATTCGGAAATAATAAATCCATAAGCAATCATAAAAATAGTGATTGCCCAAAATGCACTATAACCCACCCTGCACCCCTTCTTTAAATTAAAAATGTGTTCTATTAGATTGGCTCTGTTAAACTCGGCTGTTGTTTTTCGCTGCAGACGCTCGCTTTCCGCGGGCGATCCGTGCGCCTCCTCGCTGCGGGGGGTCTGGCCTGGCTTGCTTTTCCCGCCGGAGTCTTGCGTCTTCCGCTCCAAACACGGAGTCACAAAAACAACATGATCTTTAGACAGAGCCGTTAGATGAAATAGCGCAAGAAAATATAAATCATAGCTATCGTGACCGAAAGACACATCAGGGGCAAGCCTATTTTCATAAAACGGACAAAAGTAATCGGATAGCCTTCTTTAGCGGACAGGCCGGCGACAATCAGATTGGCACTGGCACCGATTAACATGCCATTGCCGCCGAGGCATGCCCCGAGCGACAAGCTCCACCAGAGCGGTTCCAAATTGCTTATACCCAGACGGCCCATATCCTCAACTAATGGGATCATCGTCGCCACAAATGGAATATTATCAATAAATGCCGAAGCAAACGCACTCATCCAGAGGATCAAGATCGACGTGCCGACTCGATCACCGCCTGTCAATTGCAGAAGCGACTCGGATAATTGTTTGATGACGCCGGTATCAATCAGGCCGCCGACCAGGACGAATAAACCGATAAAAAAGAAAATGGTCGGCCATTCGACTTTTTCAAACGATGATTCCAAATAGTTTTCTCCAGTCAACAGCAACAGCTGTCTCTTATACACATCTCCGAGCCCACGA
>UQRJ01000279.1 GCA_900543345.1 uncultured Sporolactobacillus sp.
AGATGTCTTAGGGTCTCGTGGGCTCGGAGATGTGTATAAGAGACAGTCACTATACTAAATAGAAAATATAATATAAAATTGGAGTGGTAAAGTTCACATGGAAGAAATATAACCCATACCGCTTTGTTAATCATTGATGTCCACAACGCCATGTTTTCGTCGAAAAATCCCGTTTATCGGAGTGAGCAACTAATTCAAAACATTCAGTACTTATTGTCACAAGCGAGAGATAAAAAGATCCCCGTCTACTATATTCAACACAACGAGCCGGCAGGCGGTGAATTGAAGAACGGGATAAACGGTTGGCAAATTTATTCGCAAATTTCTCCGTCAGAGGCAGATACAATCGTGCAGAAAACCACGCCGGACTCTTTTTTTCGCACCCATTTAGATGAACAGTTAAAACGGCAAGGCATCTCGCACCTGGTGCTGACAGGGGTGCAAACCGAATTCTGTGTCGCTACGACCTGCCGCAAAGCTTTTAGCCTGGACTATCGGGTGACCTTAGTGGGTGACGCGCATAGCACGTGGGGCAGTGACGAATTAACGGCTAAGCAGATTATTCATCATCACAACCGCGTGCTGCGGAGTTTTGCCGATATTTGCAAGACTGCGGCCGTTTCACTGTAAATGAGAAGATTAGGGATGATTAATGATGGGCCATTATTATATTGGCGTCGATTTGGGTGGAACAAATATTAAAACGTCTGTTTTTAACGATGGTTTTAAGAAAGTCGCCGAAATGCGCATGGCGACTCGGGTACAATTGGGATCGGAAAGGGTATTGAAACGGATGCTCACCAGTATCATTGACTTGCTGAGCCAGGCACATCTCCAAAGGAAGCAGATTCAAGCGATCGGTATTGGTGTGCCCGGACTGCTGGACGTTAAGCGGGGCATCTCGCGCTTTTCGCCGAATTTCCCATCCTGGCACGAGGTTCCCATGGCCGATTGGTTTCAGAAACAATTACATATCCCGACGTTTATTGATAACGATGTCCGGGTCAATCTATATGGTGAATGGTACTTTGGCGCCGGGAAGGGAAAAAAGAATATCGTGCTGCTGACATTGGGGACCGGTCTGGGTGCCGGCATTGTCATCGACGGTCGCGTACTCTACGGCGCAACCCGCAGTGCCGGCGAAATCGGCCACATGAACATGTATCGTTCCGGAGGCCGTCCTTGCCGTTGCGGCAGTTCCGGTTGCTTGGGCCGCTATGTTTCCGCCCTGGGTATGCTGCGGACATTTAAGGAGAAACTGCAGGCAGGTGAAAAAAGCGTGATTACCGAGTGGGTCAATCATGATCCGCAAAAGATCACCGCTCAGATGATTTCCGTCGCCTATGACCAGGATGATCCTGCGGCCGTCCGGACGATGAATGAAACCGGCGAACTGCTAGGCTACGGCTTAGTGAATATTATCAATCTCTATAATCCGGAACTCATCATCATCGGCGGAGGCATGTCCGCAGCGGGAGATCGGCTGCTGGAACCGGCGCGAGCCGTCGTCGCCGATCATGCCCTGGAAATTTCGCGTCAGGCCTGCTCAATTCGCGTTGCCAAGCTAGGCGATGCGGCCGGTATGCTTGGTGCCGCTATTTATGCAAAAGAACGATTGATTTATCATCGAAAGTTATAAAATTCAAAATAATAACGATAATGAGTTAATTGAATGACAAAGGTGAGACGGCAGAACTGTTCTGAATAAGAATAGTAGGGGAGATAGGCTTATGAATGTAATCCTGCAAACAGAACGGCTTCGGCTGAGGCAATGGCGACCTTGTGACATTGATCAACTGAAATGCTTCCTGCAAGACAGAGAAGTCATGTATGCTTATGAACACGCTTTTTCAGATGAAGAAGTGCTGCACTGGTTGAACTGGAACCTTTCCTCTTATCAAAGCAATGGTTATGGCCTGTGGGCGATCGAACTTTGCGGCACAGGTGAAGTGGTCGGCGAATGCGGACTGACTAATCAAACAGTAGCGGGTAAAGTCTATCTGGAAATCGGTTATCATCTAATGAAGCAGCATTGGCATAAAGGATATGCGATAGAAGCGGCAAGGGCATGTAAACAATACACTTTTGAAAAATTAAATCAAGCCGAAGCCGTTTCGATCATTAGAGATACAAATATTGCTTCAATGAATGTCGCTATTCGCAACGGAATGTTTGTGAAAAAACGGTTTATCAAGCACTATTACGGAATCGCGATGCTCCATTATCTGTTCTCAATTAAGAAAAACAAGCTATACGTAAGATAGGAAGGGGAGAGAAGAGGATAGAGAAAAAAAAATCTGCTGATATTGTCGGGTCAATTTATTGGGTTATAATAATAATTAAGGAATTTCCTTAGGTGGGAAGAGATGATCGATTATGGTTAAGAAACATTGGCGGACTTGCTTACTAATTATCGAAGCAATTATATTAGTCGTCCAAGTGAACTATTTTTAATTTTTGATTGTCACAACAAAGCGAAAAGCGAATACCGAAAGAAAGAGGGAAAATTCGGCGTCATGGTCATTCGTGGAATAGAATTGTCCGATGCAGCCAATTTTTTACAACTGTGCAAAACGTTGGATGAAGAAACACCGTTCATGATGTTGGAACCCGGCGAAAGAAATACAACGGTCGAGCAGCAAAGCCAAATGATAAGCGAACTTAATCAAACAAAACGATCTTTAATTCTCGTTTGTGAAATAGATGGCAAATTAGTCGGTTATTTATCGGCATTTCGTGAAAAGTATCGTCGGAAGCGCCATTGCGTTTATATTGTCATCGGCATACTCAACCATTTTACAAAAAGAGGTATCGGCACGCAATTATTCGATCGACTCGAACAGTGGGGCGAAGCCGAAAAAATTCATCGGCTTGAGTTAACAGTGATGGTACATAATACGGCTGCTATTGCTTTGTATAAAAAAATCGGATTCCAGATTGAGGGAATCAAACGTCATTCGTTACTTGTCGACAGAACGTTTGTCGACGAATACGACATGGCCAAATTAATTTAATAAAATCCAATTATCCTCCCGGGACCGTATATTCGCTAGAATACTTATAGTTACTTGATTTGAGCAGTTCATACGAAGAAATAAAAATGAAGCGATTATTCACCTCTCACTTCACCAATGTTGATATGTAGGGAGAGGGGGTATTGATGATTATCGATAGTCACGAGATAGGTGCGCATCAGTTGATTCTCAAACTCATTGTCGCTCCAAGGAACAGAATAGCTGTTGATGACTTTCTGTTGTTCATCTTCTTCGAGAATCTAGGTAATGTCGTTATAGTAGAGGATCCGCCCAAAAATATTGGACCGATCAACTGTGCGATTACTGTCCGGATTACTAGTAAACATCCCCAACGGATTTTCGACATGTTCAACGTCGTACGTGATTTCCGAAATGTCATGGAGGCCAATGGTGAGCTCTAATTGGCTCATCGAAAAAGTATTGCCTTCGTATTGGATCTTGCTAGGTTTGACTTGCCCGTATTCCAAAGTTAAAATGCGAGAAGCGGGGATAATGATGGATTCAACATTTTCAAAGACGATTTCGATATTGTGATAAGTAATGATCAATAACTCCTTATGAGCATTAGAATAAATTCATTATACTCTTTAGAACCTTTGCGAGCTGATGACTTCATTTAACATTAGTGAGGCGTGAGATAGGTGGGATGTGTTTTATATCGCTCGGAATGGTGAGCAAGCCTAATGGGCAGAAAAATATATTACTTCGTAAAATATAATTTTGACGAAGTAATATGCAGAGATTTTATTAGCCATGAATTTTAAGCACATTTTTCTCCTTTTCCGTGCAAATCAAATTCTCGTTTTAAATTCTTGCGTCCGAGCGTTTTGATTCACAATTTTAATTGAATTATCCCTTGAGCGCGGATAAACG
>UQRJ01000280.1 GCA_900543345.1 uncultured Sporolactobacillus sp.
TATTCGTCGGCAGCGTCAGATGTGTATAAGAGACAGAAATTACCGTCCCCTATGATTTGAAAGTGGCCGAAAGTATGATCAGAAACGGAGGCGACGATGCATGATTAATCAAGTCTATCGTCTAATCCGGCCGCGTCAGGTAACGGTCGAATATTCAGATCTGTCGCTGGCGGATGCCCAGGTCGTCGTCCGTCCGACTTATTGTTCAATCTGTGCGGCGGATCATCGTTATTATTTCGGCAAGCGGGATAAGGAAGTGCTGCGGAAAAAGCTACCGATGGCGCTGATTCACGAAGCGATGGGCAAAGTCGTTTTCGACTCGACCGATACGTTTAAAATTGGCCAGAATGTTGTGTTGATTCCGAACGATCCACAGGAGAAAAGTGATATTATTGATGAAAATTATTTACGTAGCTCTCGTTTTCATTCGAGCAGTTGCGACGGATTCATGCAGGATTATGTCTTTTCGCGTCCGGACCGACTTGTAGCAATTCCCGAGACAATCGACCCGACAATTGCCGCGTTTACGGAACTAATGTCTGTCAGCATGCAGGCAATCAAGCAATTCAAGCGGCGTGCACTCTATCCACCGAAAACAGTCGGTGTCTGGGGCGACGGCAATGTCGGCTATATCACCGCGCTTTTTTTGAAAGAAACGTTTAAAGATGCGAAAATATATTTGTTCAGCAAGCATAGTGAAAAAGCGGAACACTTCAGTTTTGCCGATAAAACTTTTTATATTGACCATGTGCCGGCCGACTTGACGATCGATCATGCCTTCGAGTGTGTCGGCGGAGCCGGTAGCGAAAGTGCGCTGGCGCAGATCATTGACCACATTCAGCCAATGGGGACAGTCATGGCGATGGGGGTGTCCGAGTACCCCGTCCCAGTCAACACAAGGATGATTCTGGAAAAGGGCCTGTCGTTAATCGGGACAAGCCGCAGCGGCCGGGACGACTTTGTCCATACCGTTGAATTTCTGAAAGATCACCCGGAGGTGCGCGATTATATGACCTCGCTTGTCGGCGATGTCAAAACCATTCATTGCTTAGCGGATATTGATACGGTTTTCGAGCAGGATCTCAGTTCTTTCTGGGGTAAGACAATCATTAAATGGGAGATCTAAGAGCGAAACGGAAGTGCTGAAGCAATAGTTGCCTACTGACGCCGCTTAGAAATGGGTGTGTGGCCGGCATTTACTGTCGCTTCGATGTGCGTGGTTTTAAAATCTTAATCGGTTGGAAATTTGGTAAAAGATAGCACATGTTCATTGAGCCGATCGGCGGGCGAAAGCTACACTGACCCTGCTATGACAATGTAGCACCGCCGGTCTTTTGATCGGCGATCACTTTGTAAAGGAGATTTGCATCTATGCTGTTGCGGTTACGCAGATTCGTTGGTAAAATATTGCGCAAGCTGCATCTCAGGCGGAGCCCTGCCCGACGGGAAAGTTCGTCGATGCAGTCCCCGGACTGGCGGGCCGCCGGACGGCCGAATCTGCTTTGGCCGTCTGGCACTCCACAGAATCACCGGGAGCCGTCCGGCCAGCAGAATCTAAATGGAGAGACCGGTGAATCGACACCGGAGAGTGAACGACAGTCGGCAGAGGCGGTCAGCCCTTGGAAAGTGGAAGAACATCCGATTCCGCATCGGAGAATTACCACTCTGCATTGGACGGGCTCAATTCTTTTTTTAAAGGGCTATTTTTATCTGGAAAACATCCCGATGACCGATGAAGATCTGGTTAGTAAGGAATTAATTCTACAGAAAAAAGGGAATGGCAATCCGGAGCAACAGGAGGCTGTTCTGTCGCTCAACGAACTTCCCGTCGCGGAAGTCATCGACGATCGGCGATTGAAGGGTTATTATACGTGGGCCGGTTTTTCCGGACAATATGACTTTTCGCGTATGAACGGCGGCAAACCGCTCTCAGAAGGCGAGTATGTGATATTCATCCGGATCGCCGTTCAAGTACTCAGCCGTGGGAAAACCTATACGTTGACCTATCCGCTTGGCAACGTGCGTCATTTCATGACCGACGGCTTCCAGCATGCCAAGATGGAATACTTTAGCGCCAAACGGCAACTCGTCTATAATCTGATTGCCAGTTATGATAACGGCTATAAGTCGCTGAAAATCATTTCTAAAAAGTTGCGTGATTTCGATCCGCGTGAATTCACAGCTGACAAACACGAACGTCGGGGCCCGTTTTATATCTTTTTTCAGCACGCCGGTTTTCATTTACTTTATCTATTTTTCTGCCTGTTTCCGTTAAAAAAAGATCAGATCCTGTTCGCCTCCGACAGCCGCACCGAACTCGGCAGCAACTTCTTGTTCGTGTACGACGAGCTGCGGCGGCGCCATCTCAACTATCGCTGCCGCTTCAGTCTGAAGGGCAACATCCATGATAAACGCAGTTATCGCGAGTGGTTCCGCCTCGCTCATCTACTGGCGACATCGAAATACATCCTACTGGATGATTTCTATCCTGAAGTTTACCCGCTGCGCATTCGCAGACATGCACAGCTGATCCAGCTCTGGCACGCAGTCGGTGCCTTCAAGACCTTCGGTTACAGCCGCATCGGCCGCGTTGGCGGACCGTCGTCGCACTCAAAGAATCACCGTAATTATACGAAGGCGATCGTCAGCTCGCACAACGTCGCCCGTCACTACGCCGAAGGTTTCGGCATTACGGAGGATAAAGTGGTCGCTACTGGCATTCCGCGCACTGACGTCTTCTTTGATAAAGCTTATCAGCAGCAGGCCCGCGAGAAGATCTGTCGAGAACACCCTTATTTGAAAGGGAAGAAAGTGATCCTGTTCGCTCCGACGTTTCGCGGTAACGGCCAGCAGTCGGCCTACTACCCGACTGAGGTGCTTGATTTGAAAAAACTATACAAACATCTGGGTAAAGATTACGTTTTTTTGCTGAAAATACACCCGTTTGTGCAAAACCATTTTACGATTCCGTATCAATATAGCAATTTTATTTATGATTTTTCGGACTACCGTGATATTAATGACCTGCTGTTTATGACCGATATTTTAATTACCGACTATTCGTCGGTATGTTTCGAATTTGCTCTACTCGACCGGCCGATGCTTTTCTTCGCCTTTGACCTGCTCGACTATATCAAGACGCGTGATTTTTATTATGACTACATGTCGTTCATTCCCGGCTCATTCGTCCGCTCAACCGACGAAATTATCACTGCGATAGAGACCGGCAATTTTCGCGTTGATCGCATCCAGCCATTCGTTCATTATTTCTTCGACGATCTTGACGGTAAATCCAGTGCCCGCGTCGTTGATCAGCTAATTATCCATGGCGACAAAGAGGACGATGATACCAAACCAGACGAAGTAAAGCGAGAGGACTTGGAAAGGTCATAGGGAAGTGAAAAAAATATGATCAGTTAGAAACAGGAAATGATTGAAATATATTATTCCTGTATTTTTTTACTGAGAGACACTTACCGACTTTAAGATAAGAAATGTGAGTAGTGTACTTACTGTCGAATATTTCTTGTCGCTTTTCAGATAAGATACGATTGTTGTTTTCCAACGTTTTTAGATTAAAGTATCCTCTTGGAACCGAACAAGCCGCATTTCTTCAGTAATAGCAAGTGTAGGCTGGGTTGAGCGGAAGGCTCTTAATGTGATGTTGGCCCATGTATCAATAACATCTTGACAGCCTATTCCTCCCTTTTTTATTTGTCGGGAGTATTTGCAGTACTGTTGTAGGCCAGGTCACTAACATGGATTGGAAGAGAGCGGAAATTTTACCGGAATCAGTTGATCATTTTATTTTCGATAGATGGCGCGAAAAGCTGGAACGACTTTGCAGGAGCAGTGTGATAGCTGTCTCTTATACACATCTCCGAGCCCACGAGACCCTAAGACATC
>UQRJ01000281.1 GCA_900543345.1 uncultured Sporolactobacillus sp.
TAGGGTCTCGTGGGCTCGGAGATGTGTATAAGAGACAGGGCAATTCCCATCGGTCCGGCACGCCAAGCGCATGTGATCGGTATCATCCCGAACAGTCTGGTCACGCGCAATCTTGTAGAAAATGTCCCGGTAAAGGACGGCCGGTTCACGGCGGATCCGGCGGCCGATCTGCTGAAGCTGACGGTGATCGAGCGCCACAAAGGACTGGGCACCATCGGATCCGGTATCGTTAACGGGTTCGGTTTGAAAGCCGGTGCCATCGCAACGACCGTTGCCCATGATTCACACAATCTCGTGATTACCGGCACAAACGACGGCGATATGATCACGGCGGCCCGGCGGCTCAAAGAAACCGGCGGCGGCATGGTCGTCGTTCACAAGGGAAAAGTGCTCGCCGAGCTGCCGCTGCCGATTGCCGGATTGATGACGGACGAGCCGCCTGCAAAAGTTGCCGCCGCATTGCATGCATTGCGCGAAGCCGCCGCCGGACTCGGCGCACCGGATACATTCAACCCGTTTCTAACGCTGTCGTTCCTCAGCCTGCCCGTCATTCCCGATCTGAAGCTGACCGATAGCGGGTTGTTTGACGTGCGCGCGTTTCGTCACATTCCGGTTTCTGCCGATTGAGGAGGATGTGTCTTGCTTCCCGAAGCTTTTATCGATAAAATGTCTCGTTTGCTTGGTGACGAAGCAGAATCTTTTTTTTCCGCATTAAGAGAAAAAAGGACGCTTGGCCTGCGTGTCAATTCACTGAAACTTACGCCGGAACAACTGAAAAAGAAGAGCGGCTTCCATCTTACCCCAATTCCGTTTTGCCCGACCGGATGTTATTACGACGCGGCGGACGCGCCGGGTAAACACCCTTATCATCAGGCGGGACTGTATTACATTCAGGAACCGAGCACAATGGTCGCAGCCGAGGTGCTCGATGCGCAACCGGACGAACACGTTCTCGATCTCTGCGCCGCACCGGGTGGAAAATCAACGCAGATTGCCGCAATGATGCAGAACCGCGGCCTGATGATCAGTAACGACATCGTCTCGAAACGCGCCCGGGCACTGTCGGAAAATATCGAACGGCTGGGACTGGTCAACACAGTGGTCACTAGCGAAACACCGGAGCATTTGGCCACTTATTTCCCGGGGTATTTCGACAGAATTCTTGTCGACGCGCCGTGCTCCGGCGAAGGCATGTTCCGTAAGAATTTGCAGGCGGCAGCTTATTGGAGTCCGCGGCATGTCGATGAGTGTGCCGATCAGCAGCGCCGAATTCTTGAGCAAGCCATGCGACTGCTTCGCCCCGGCGGCACGCTTGTCTACTCAACATGTACATTCTCCCCGGAAGAAGATGAACAGCAGATCGATGCGTTACTGCACCGGCATGAGGAACTGACGATGATGCCAATTGTGAAAAAAGGCGATATTGCCGATGGCCGGCCGGAGTGGACGGATTCGAATAATAGGGAATTAAAAAAAGCCGTGCGCCTGTGGCCGCATCGATTGGCCGGCGAAGGTCATTTTATTGCTAAACTGAAAAAATCGCCGGCGGCCGGAGGCGATCTGGTTTCACCAAAATTAGCCCGAGGCGCTAAAGACGCCGAGCTGAAAGACTATCGAACATTCGAACGGCAGACACTGACCGAGCCGCTTGACGGTACATTTTATTTTAGTGGAAATCAACTTTTTCTACTTCCGAGCGGCTGCCCGGATTTACATCGCCTGAAAGTAATCCGGCCCGGACTTCATCTCGGCGAACAGAAGAAAAAGCGATTCGAGCCGAATCACGCATTGGCCCTTGCCCTGCCGGCGGAACGGTTTCAACGGTGTCGCCCGCTGGAAGGCAACGATTGGCGGCACTACTTGCACGGGGAAACGCTGCCAGCACCTGCCCTGCGCGGTTGGTCTGCCGCCACGATTGACGGTTATCCGCTCGGCTGGGGCAAAGCAGCCGGCGGGATTCTGAAAAATTTCTATCCAAAAGGGCTGCGACTACAAGGGATCGATCTTTAGAAAGGGGAAGGTTTCATGCCACTTTTACATGCCGGAGATGCGGTCGGTCTGATCGCTTGCTCCGATGGACTGCGGCCGCAGCATCGTGCACAAGTAGAAAAAGTCATCGGTGTCCTGCGCTCGCTTGGGCTCCGGCCCATCGGCGCCACAACGATCTATCGTGAACCGGGCACCCCGTTCAGTGGCCCGCCCGCGCGGCGCGCCGCTGAATTGATGCGCTTGTTAAGAACACCCGGGGTTAAAGCCGTGTTCGACTTGTCCGGCGGCGACAGTGCCAATCAGATTTTACCCTACCTCAATTATGATGCCATTGCCCGGGCACGAGTGCCGTTTGTCGGCATCAGCGACCTGTCCGTCATCAATAACGCTATATTTGCGCAAACCGGGCTGCCCGCTTTTCATTATCGGATCGCCAACCTTGCCGGCAGTCATGCGGCCCAGCAGAAGCAGTTCTTCGCTCATCGATTTATGAATAAACCCACAGCTTCATCATTTTCTTATCGCTGGCTGCGCGGCAATTTTATGAAGGGAACAGTCATCGGCGGTAATATTCGCTGCCTGCTCAAATTAGCCGGTACGCCTTATTTTCCTGAAGTAAGAGGGCGTATCCTGTTTCTCGAAGCTCTCGGCGGCGGGCCGGCACGCATGGCGTCGCTGCTTGCCCAACTTGATCAATTGTCGGTTTTTAAAAAATGTGCAGGTGTCCTGCTTGGAACTTTCACGGAGATGCAGGAAAAGCAGCGGACACCGCCGATCGAAGAGCTGGTCCTATCGATTACGAGACGTGAACAGCTCCCCGTCGCTAAAACCGAACAACTCGGACACGGTGAAGATGCCGGTTGTCTGCCGATCGGACTACCGATCACCTTGCCATAACTTCGTCTGTTCATGTAGCGGGCGTAACGCTAAAACCTCTGCCGATCAAATAATATTCTGCTCACGCAGCAATCGACGGTCCGCAAGTACCTGGTTATAGTCATCATCGCAAATCAATCGGTGATCGGTTGAGAAGACGGCGGCGCGGTCAAATATGCCGTCGACATAAGCAAAATCATGAGTAGAGCAGATGATTGTTTTTCCCGCTTCCTTCAGCTTAATCATAAACTGTCGCAGGAAGCGTTTCGTTTTTGGATCGAGATTATTCATCGGTTCGTCAAATGTATAGATATCCGGATTGAGCGCTACGGCCGCCGCAATCGCCACGCGTTTTTTCTCGCCGCCGCTCAAATGATACGGCGGCCGGTCCGCCAACGTCTCGATGCCTAAGAGCGCCATTGTCTCCTGCACCCGCTCTGCGACTTCAGGCTCAGCCAACGCCAGCTGACGCGGCCCAAAACCAATCTCTTCACGGACGCTGGCACAGAACAACTGCGCATCGGCATTCTGAAAAATAAAACCGATTTGTTTATGGAACTGCTTAGCAAAGCGATTATTTTGCATCGCCCGTTCGGTGATTTTTTGGCCGTTAAAAAAATAGCTGCCCCGATCCGGAAAAATCAAACCATTGATCACTCTCATCAACGTCGACTTGCCGCAGCCATTCGCACCGATCAAAGCGATTGAATCGCCGCGATCAATCCGCAACGTAACCTCGTCAAGCGCCGATGTATGATCGGGATACACATATGTGACATTCTGCAAATCAATCATTAGATCCATCCTTATTTTGAAACCATTGAAATTAGCCATTGTTCCAGCGAAAAGCTTGGAACACTAGTGGGGCCTTCGATTTTTTGGGGAACTTCTTGCGCTCCGGTCAAAACTGTTCGCGATTGTCGCAGGATTCGGTATATTGCCCCCACCATCCGCTTTTTATGACCCTTCAACCGCTGCATATCCTGTCTCTTATACACATCTCCGAGCCCACGAGACCCTAAGACAT
>UQRJ01000282.1 GCA_900543345.1 uncultured Sporolactobacillus sp.
GAGATGTCTTAGGGTCTCGTGGGCTCGGAGATGTGTATAAGAGACAGCTCTCGGTGCGGCTGTTTTCGGCATGATCTTTAATATTCAAGTAGCCGGTTATGATTCATTGCCGGGCGACCTGGCTGCGTTGATCCAATCGTCCGCTGCTTCAACGGGTGCCTTCCGGGCACTTCGACAAGCGCTGCAGGCGGGGATTCATCACGTTTTTATGCTGATTGCCTTGCTGGCGCTGCTATCGCTTTTGTTAGCCTTGCTATTGCCCGGCCGGAAGCGCCGATTAGAACGTGTAGAATGACGTGCCGGCGGTGATGCGAATGTGCTCCGTCCGCGTTCCTTCGGCCAAGCCGGCGAGAAAGAGATAATCGGGGCGAGTGGCATGATTCATCAAAAATGCCGAGACGGTTCCGCCGATCCGCCGATAACGATTCAGTTCGGCGATGATCTCATCCGCTGTGCGAATGCCGACGCCATGGCCGTAGAATAACCCGTCCGATAGATCGACCGCGTTTTCTCCCTGCCATTGAGGTGTTTGGGGGTTGACGGCGGGATTTTTAAAATAGCGGACATCTCCGGGAATGCCGCGCTCGACGCGGTAAGCGTTCCGAAGCGGAAAAAACGGGTGATTCTGCCAGTCCCACAGATAAAGATGTTTGAACACGGCGTTGAATCGTTCGCTGGAAATGGTTTCGACCAGCGCTTTATAAAAAACGATCATCATGGCCGTGGCGCATTCGAAGGCATAGGCTTCGCCATCGGTGAAAATGTTGCGGATTGCTTCCGCGGGAGCCTGGCCGGGGCGTAATTCGAATCCTCCGTCATCCGTCAAGCTCCAGTAGGTTTCGTTACAGGCGGAATAATAAAACGTAGCGAAGGCGGCGCCGCTTTCGTTTAAGGCGCGGGCTGCGTCGACTGTTGCACTGCGTAGGCTAATTTCAAATAGCAGTTCACGGCGTGACGGATAGGCAAATAGCTCGTGTGACGCGTTCATTGCCTGGTAAATGGCCGGGGCGTGCCGCCCTGCTCCGGCGAGCAATTCCTGCGTTCCGGCTGCGGGTGGCTGTCCGGAAACGATAATCATCTTCGTTCACCTCCGGAATTGGCCGGGCTGATTGGGGCTAACTGTTGTTCGATCGGGAGGTCGAGCCATCGGCGCCATTCTTGCGGTTGCCGATTCCTTTGCCTGGCGGAGAGTTCGGCCAGCTTGCTCTGAAGGCGGGGAGGCAAACGGTCGAATGCGCCGCGGCGTTGCTTTTCCTGTTCAAGAAATGCTTGAATCGGACGGCCGCTTTTTGCGTCTACGATTTTGCCGAAGTATTTGGCTTCGCAGTGAATGCGGAACGGCGTGGCTGCGGGCAATGTGTCATTGGTCTCGCCGGTGTAGATAAGATAGCGGCCGTTTTCCTCGAACCAGGATTCGAAAGCAGCAAAAGCCGATCGCTGGTCGCCGGCATGGCGTACTTCCGGTATAAAAGATAACAAACGGCGGGCGTAGTCGCTTTCGACGCTGTCGCCTGCGAGCAGATGGTTGGCTACATGGACGAGAACGCGCGGGTCGGCCGTCTCAAACAACGCGCCAATCAGATAATGGCGCTGGCTTTTGTTTTTATAGCGGTAAAAAATTAACGCCGTCATCCCTTTTATCCAATCACAATGGTACGTGTGCAGGATCTGGATTGCCGTCTGATCGATCACCTGCGCGTAATCGGCAGACAACAGCGTATCCCAGCCGGTGTGCAGGATCCAGAGCAGCGAGTCGACAATCCGGTCATGTTGATCGGCAAATGTCGCTTGAGTGTCGATGGTTAAGCCCGCACCGTGCAAGACGTTTTGAATCTGGGCGAGAGCAATCTTCGGCCGCAACTCAAGATCGTCCGCCCGCATGTTGAGCCGCTCGTGCAATAGGAAGAGAGCGGGGAAACAGAGTGACGGATCGTTGATCAACCGATAAGCTGCGTCGCGGTCGGCCGCGAGTTTTTCCTCCCACGTTTCCGTCAGCCTGTCGGGCCGATTGCGCCGCAGCCGGTTTAACGGATTTTCTTTGGCCATGTCGCCATTCATGATCGTCATGCCTCCATTTTGTCGAGCGTTTCTCAACGGATCTTATGCCGCAGGCAAAAAGATTATGATAGACTTAAGTTACGGAAAAACAGGATATGGAGGGGGCTTCTTGTTTTATGAAGCAATATCTTGATTTGTGTCGGAAGGTGCTTCAAGAGGGACATAAAAAAGCCGACCGCACCGGTACAGGAACCATCAGCCTGTTCGGTTATCAGATGCGGTTCGACCTGCAGAACGGTTTTCCACTGCTGACGACGAAACGACTGCACTATAAATCGATTTTTTATGAACTGCTCTGGTTTCTCAAGGGCGACACCAATGTTCATTATCTGCAGGAGCACGGCGTACGGATCTGGAATGAATGGGCCGATGAAAACGGCGATCTCGGTCCGGTGTACGGCAAACAGTGGCGATCCTGGTCGGGAAAAAACGGACAAACGATCGACCAAATCGCGGATGTCATTGAAAAAATAAAGACCCATCCGGAGTCGCGGCGATTGATCGTGACGGCGTGGAATCCAGCGGAACTGGACGAGATGGCGCTGCCGCCGTGCCACTGCCTGTTTCAGTTTTACGTGAACGACGGAAGGCTGAGCTGCCAGCTTTATCAGCGCAGTGCCGATATTTTTCTCGGTGTGCCGTTTAATATTGCTTCGTATGCGTTGCTTACAATGATGGTTGCTCATGTGACCGGTCTTCAGCCCGGTGTGTTTGTTCACACGCTGGGGGATGCACACATCTATTTGAACCATCTGAGTCAGGTGAAAGAGCAGTTGAAACGGACTCCGCGTCCGTTACCGAAGTTGGAGTTCACCCGCCCTGTCGCCTCGCTTTTTGATTTTAACTATGAAGATCTGCGCGTTGTCGGCTATCATCCGTATCCGCACATCAGCGGGAAGGTGTCGGTATGATTTCCCTGATGGTTGCGATGGACCGCAATCGGTTAATCGGTGCAGGTAACCGGCTGCCCTGGCATCTCCCCGATGATCTGCGTCACTTCAAACGAGTGACAATGGGCCATCCGATCGTCATGGGGCGGCGTACGTTCGAATCGATCGGCCGGCCGCTCCCCGGCAGGAAGAATATTGTACTGAGCCGCCGCCCAGACTATCAACCGGTAGGTGCGGCTGTCATCCACTCACCCGCTGAACTGCTTGCAAGCGGTCTGACTGCAACCGGCGAATCCTTTGTTATCGGCGGTGCCCAGGTGTTCGCTGCTTTTCTGCCGCACGCGGATCGCATCTATCTGACGTGCATCGATGCCGTATTCGCGGGCGATACGTATTTTCCAGTGCTGGATACCAGGGAGTGGCACGCTGTAGCCAAAAAAGAAGGCATTTTGGATTCTAAAAACATTTATCCCCATACTTTTGCCATCTACGAACGCAATTGACAGGTACCGATGGCCTCGATCACCATTTGTTCGCCGAGTCATAAACTGTTAAAAAGGCGACGGAGTTGATCGAAAATGATCGGATACTATGTCCAGCTGCTGGTTTGTTATGTGTCGGTCGGCGCGATCATGGGGATCATGCTCGGTATCGCGCCGCTCAGGCGTTCGCATGAACCGGGATTCATTACACTTTTCCTTGTGCTGCTTGTCACTTGGCTGCCTATTGCACTACTGTCCTTTGCGGCGGCGCCATTTGCAGTGACCGCCGCGGCGAGTGTCGAACAGACAAATGAATGATCGGTAAACGGCTCCGGATCAGCGGAGCTTTTTGCTTTTCTCTGTGAAAAAATATTTATGTGATAATTATCTGTCTCTTATACACATCTCCGAGCCCACGAGACCCTAAGACATC
>UQRJ01000283.1 GCA_900543345.1 uncultured Sporolactobacillus sp.
CTCGGAGATGTGTATAAGAGACAGCTCCTTACCCATCCGCGGCCTCCGTTCCGGGTTATCCCGGTTTTTCGCCATCCGTTCCAAATGCGGCAGGACAGGGAGGCGTCGGACCGAATTATTATCCGGTTGCCGGAGCGACCACACCGCCAAATGTGCAACCGGCTGCGGGAACGTACAACGCTCCGGGATTCAATCAGGGAATGGGCGGCGCGGCCGGTCCCAATGGCGGTTCGGCAATAAATCCCTATTTTACCGCAGGAAGTGTCTCCGGTTATCCGACGACTCAGCAAGGAACGTGGAACGTGTCGGCCGCGTCGGCAAATTCCGGATCGTCGGTTGCTCCGGCGGCTGCCGGCTCTGCGGGAAACGCGGCGATTTCCGCTTATCATCCGACCGCTGCACCGTCCACATCGCAGAAGCAGCAGCCGAACTCGCAGGCGGCTGCCGGCTATCCGGGCATCGGGAAGCAACTTCCGGGAGATCCGGCACTGAATGCCGCAGCGCAGCCGGTTCTACCGGCGGGATCGGCAAACAGTGGGAAATCGATGTATGGGGGCCAGCAAGCGGGTAACGGGACAGCGGCAAAAGGAGGCGGTACGGTTGGCGGTTATCCTTATCCGTACATGCCGAAACCCGCAAAACCATGTGGTTGCGGCGGTTCAAAACAGCAACCGTTGCCGTATTCGCCGTTCGGCATGCAGCAACCGATTCATTATTATGCGGGAAACCAGCCGCCGGTGGAAATGCAATTTTCCGAGCTACCTCATGCGTCCGCACAGCTTTATCAGACGAACAAGAAGGATAATGACTCGGCGGAAAAATAAGCCGAATCCTGTAACATTTTACCGAATGATCGCTCAGGTGTAAAAACCTCCTTCGTCACACAAGATAAAGGCGAAAGGAGGAGTCACCATGAAAAAAACTTTACTCGGCATGGGAGCCGCTCTGACGTTGAGCGGAATGCTGGTCGGCTGCGGAACCTATGATAACGCTGCAACAAATCGTTCTAATCCGCAACGGGCACAACAGAACGTTAATTATCAACCGAACGCGGCGCAACCGCCTGCCGGTCAACCAACTACTCCGGATAACGCCGGTATGAGTCAACCAACCGGGCGTTATAACGCAGACCGGCGGTTGGCCCGGCGTGTGGCGGCAAAGGCAGATACCGTTAAAGGTGTCGACCGCGCCCATGTTGTGGTCAATGGGAAAAATGTGCTGGTCGGAGCGGTGGCCGACAAAAACACGGATCGTAAACAACTCGGTAATCAAGTGAAAGCGGCTGTTCGTCCCTTGGTCGGCAATCGCGATGTTTATGTAACGACGGATCGTCGCTATTTAAACAGGATTACGGCACTTGAACCGAATTTCAATGCGGGCCGGGGTATGAGAGAAGTTTCCACGGATATCACCGGCATCATTGACGACCTGTCCAACGCCTTAAAACGACCCTTTCAGAATAATACGGATTAACAACAAGAAAAGAGCGGAATTGTCGACTTCCGCTCTTTTTTTTAACGGTGAAAGCGTGTATAATAATTTACGTCGTGGCATTCAATAAGGCGTGCGGACTCGGCAGCGGTCGGACCAGAATCAATTTCATCCGGGCGCTTTATTTGTGTGTGGGTTCGGCGACAAACCTGGAAAGGAGCATTTTTATGTCAGGGCATTCTAAATGGAACAATATACAGCATAAGAAAAATGCGGTGGACGCGATTCGCGGCAAAGTATTTATGAAGCTTTCCAAGGATATTTATCTCGAAGCGCGTCGTGGCGGCGGGGATCCGGATATGAATGCCGGCCTGCGGCACGCGATCGAGAAGGCAAAGGCGGCTAACATGCCAAACGATAATATTGCCCGGGCAATTAAGAAAGCGACCGGCGGACCGGGAGGCGCGGCCTTTTCGGAAATTACTTACGAGGGGTACGGTCCGGGAGGTGTGGCGGTGATGGTCGATGTACTGACCGATAATCGCAATCGCTCGGCATCGGAGATCCGTCACGCGTTTGCCAAGAGCGGCGGAAATCTCGGTGAAAATGGAAGTGTCGCTTTCATGTTCGATAAAAAGGGGATCATTGAAATTGAAAAGAGCGGTCTGGACGAGGACAGTGTCATGATGGATGCGCTTGATGCCGGGGCGGATGACATGAAGGCCGAAGAAGACCGTTTCACGATTATAACCGCTTCGGAATCGCTTGAGACGGTTAAAAAAGCGCTTGAGAACAAAGGGTATAATGTCGACAGCGCCGAAGTCGTGATGATTCCGAAAACGCGTACCGCTCTGCAAGGCAAAGATTTGGAAAAAATGCGGACACTCATCGATACGCTGCAAAACAATGAAGACGTTCAGGACATCTACAGCAATCTGGAAGAAGCCTGAGACCTTTGCGGATATGAACCGAACATTCCAACCGGGACATTTTGCCGAGCGCGTGTCCCGTTTCTTTTTTTCAACGAGGAATTTTTGTGATGCCCAGCGGTCGTGTGCTATGATAGTCATGATATGCGGCATGTCGGAGGGAGCAGAAGGACGATTGTACGATTACATTACGGGGATCATTTCCTATTTATCAGGCGTCATGATGGTTGTCGAACAGAGTGGAATCGGTTATCGGATTCTCTGCGCCGACCCGTCCCGCTATCGGTCTTTAATCGGGCGGAATGCCAAGGTTTATATTTATCAGTATGTCCGTGAGGACGCGCTGATTCTTTATGGCTTTCATTCACGCGAAGAGCGCGAACTGTTCGTTCGTCTGCTGTCGGTTTCGGGTATCGGCCCGAAAAACGCACTGGCGATTCTTGCCGTCGGGGATTACGAAGCAGTGGTTCGGGCGATTGAGTCGGAGGACCGCAATTACCTGACGCGCTTTCCGGGCATTGGTAAAAAAACCGCCGGACAGATCATTCTCGATCTGAAAGGTAAACTGTCGGGACTGGTTACGACAAACGCGCAGAGAGAGGGCGGCGTTCCGGTACAGGACAAATTAAATGAAGTCGAGGAAGCATTAAAGGCGCTCGGCTACTCGGACAATGAAATTAATCGTGTGTTGCCGAAACTCGACGGAGTCAAGCAATCGGTCGAAGATAATGTGAAAGAGGCACTGCGTTTGCTAATGAAGAAATGAGAAACGAGGAGGTTGCTGCGATGGGAGATGACCGTCTGTTGTCCGGTGAATCCATCCCCGAGGATCAGTCGATCGAGCAATCTATCCGTCCGTCCGATCTGGATCACTATGTCGGCCAGGAGGCCATTAAAAGAAATCTGAAAGTATTCATCCAGGCAGCCAAACAGCGCCATGAACCCCTTGATCACGTGTTGCTCTACGGTCCGCCCGGCTTGGGTAAAACGACATTGGCTATGATCATTGCCAATGAGATGGGGGCGACCATTCGGACGACGTCGGGTCCGGCACTGGAGCGGCCGGGCGACTTGGCCGCCGTCTTGTCATCACTGGAACCCGGATCGGTGCTGTTTATCGATGAAATTCATCGACTCAGCCGCCATGTAGAAGAAGTTCTCTATCCGGCGATGGAAGATTTTTGCATGGACATCGTGATTGGAAAGGACGATACGGCACACACGATGCGGATCGATTTGCCGCCGTTTACGCTTGTCGGCGCCACGACCCGGGCAGGATATTTATCGCCGCCGCTGCGCGATCGTTTTGGAGTCATCAGCCGACTCAATTTCTACAATAGTGAGGAATTGTCACGCATCGTCAAACGAACGGCGCATGTTCTCCATGCCGAAATCAAGGACGATGCCTGCAGGGAAATTGCTCGTCGTTCGCGGGGCACGCCACGCGTGGCCTGTCTCTTATACACATCTCCGAGCCCACGAGACCCTAAGACATCTCGT
>UQRJ01000284.1 GCA_900543345.1 uncultured Sporolactobacillus sp.
GAGATGTCTTAGGGTCTCGTGGGCTCGGAGATGTGTATAAGAGACAGATACACTAATGCAGCGAATGTCAACAGCTAAAATGCAAGGATAAGCTCATTTTAATATATTGTTGAAATTCTGCAAAATTTTTATGCTAATTTCTTCCTTCTGAGTGTTGTCTGTCCGTGAACAATTCAAGAATAAGCGCCGCTTCTCAGGTGTGATCTCGCTGCTTACATGAATTTATTTTTTACAAAATAAACTCTGAATCACGCCACTCCAGATCGGCAACTGTCGGTGTGAGTGCGGAATGAATTGGCGTAAGCGCAGAATTTGTGACCTGGAGTGTGAAGTTATTCATACCGATTGCCATTTGCGCTTTTTCTTTTTTAAGTGGGTCGGTTGGCGCACATTGATGGTCTGAAGCGTTTATGGTATGGAGAAACACTGGCCGACCGCAGTGAAACGGAGTAAACTAGAAATCGGCAACGATTAACGGGCGTTTGAAGAAAGACGTCATTGTTGATTAATGTCGATAGTTATATCAGTGTTTTGTCTGCGGGGTTATTGACGTGTCAAGTGATCAAAGGGACATTAGCAAGGCGGGACTAAAAAGAAAACTCGGTTTTCCTGCTGCCATCGCAATGGTGGTAGGGACAATGATTGGTTCAGGTATTTTTATGTCACCGCAAAATTTGGCTGCCGTGACCAATCCTAAGACCGCAATGCTCGCCTGGGCCATTACGGGAGCCGGGTCCGTTTTTATTGCGATGACGTTTGCCGATATGGTGGCGAAGATTCCTAAAACCGGTGGCCCGGTTGTTTATACGAGAGTGGCTTTCGGCGAGTTTCCGTCATTTTTGGTCGGATGGTCATACTGGATAGGGACCTGGACATCTTTAGGCGCTATCATTAACGGCTGTGTCAGATATCTGGGGAATCTTACACCTGTTATTGGCGAGAATAAGGCCGCTTCCTTCATCGCGGCGTCCGCCATTTTATGGCTGATCATTTATATTAATGTCAGGGGCATCAAACAGGCCGGCAGCGTTGTGGCATTCACGACGATCTGCAAGCTCGTTCCATTGGCCCTTTTTCTAATCATCGGGTTGTTTCATTTTCATCCGGAATTTTTTAACACCGCTGCCGGTGCCAACGTATCGGGGGCCGATACGTTATCGGCGGCGATCGGCGTAACCTTATGGTCGTTCATGGGGTTGGAGATGGGCGTGTTTCCCGCCGAGGAAACGAAAAATGCTCCCGTGTTCATTAGAAGAGCCACCATTTTCGGCACCATCTTCGTTGCCGTTGTTTACATTGTGATTAGTACGGTCGCCTTCGGAATCATGCCGCAAAACCAGTTGGCGCATTCACAGGCTCCGATCGCCGACATGTTGGATCAAATGACCGGCGGTCGGTGGGGAGGCATCTTTATTTCGCTTGGTGTCATCATTTCAACCTTCGGAGCGGCAACCGGATGCGCGATCGTAACGGCGAGATGTTCTTATGCCTGCGCAGTGGATAAAACTTTTCCAGCCGTTTTTAAAAAAATAAACATGAAGTATGGAACACCCGAGACGTCGCTGATCATTGCCGGTTTATTGACCAATATTCTTTTCATCTTAAATTACGTTAAGGGGCTTAATGCAGCTTATCAATTGATCATGCTGCTATCCACGATGTCCACGTTGCCGGCTTATATTGCTACTGCCGGCGCCGAAATACGCCTCGCTTTCCAAACAGGTCGGCAACGCATCAATGCTCGTTTGCTGCGCCAATCGATTATTCCTTTCCTTGCTCTTGTTTACAGTGGCTATGCCGTTTATGGCTGCGGTCGGCAAATTATTTTTTGGGGAGTCATTCTGATGCTTTTAGGCATTCCGCTTTATCTGTATGTTAAAATTGCCGAACAAAGGAGCATAGGCCGGCAGTGAATTCCTGCTAAAAATTCGGACCGATCAGAAAGCAAAAATCGCGTGAATGATTACCATTATCCGAAGCCGTTCAAAACGGTTTAGCGATTTTCGGGCCAGGTCCGGCCGCACTCTTTTCGCCGACCTGAATAGGATAAAAACAAATCCCTTTACAAAGTTTAACTTTTCCACGGTTTGACTATTCTGTTTGTACATACGTTTTGCTTACTGCCTGAATAATGTATAGCAGTAAGGGAGATGTGAAATATGAAAAAATGCAGCGCAAAGAACAAACCGATTTATCCGGATCCGCCGACATGCCACCCAAGGCCGTCAAAGCCCGAAAAGTCTAAGAAAAAGAGTAAGTGCAAAGCGAAAGTAACCATCAATGTCATTCTGAAGTTCGCTGATCGAGAGCACAAAATTAAATGCTGAGATGTCGCATCTACACAGGTGCTTTATTTTTTATAAAGAGGCGATTGCCATGAAGTTAACAGTCGGTGATTGGGTCCAGGCCTCTTATTACGGCAATGTCATTTTTGGATATATTGAAACGGTCTATGTCCAGGACCATTCGTACACGATTCATGTCCTGCGGAATTTCCATCGCAATCCAAAGCTGACAATTGCTACCGTCGATGAAACGAAAATCATTAAAAAATATAAAATTGATTTGCTCCCCGAAGACATCCGCTGCTTAATTGAGTTGGCGCTTGCTACCAAAGATGAAGAATGGTTTATGCAACTAACGAAATCTTATCGGAAAAAGGTACATGGAAAGTAAGTTCTCAGCGGTTTTTTCTAAAAGTCATGACGTGCTCTCTACCTGCTTGTCATCAGCTAGCGATTTAAATACGTCTGCGAAACGCGTCATAAATTTGCTAACCAAATGGAAGCAAAACGCGCGACACTTGTTGAAAAAAGGACTCCAAATCTCTCAATCGGATACCGTTTCAAGATCAGTTATTCCGAAAATCGGCTCCCCAGTTCGTTTGCCTGGTTCATCGATTCATTGATTATGAAATTTATAATCCCAGTCCAAACCATGGAAGCACAAATTTTAGAGCAGCTCCGATTAATAAGCCTGCAAAGGGATCAAAGATCGCGGTCACCATTAGGGTTAAGGCAGCAATCGTACTGCCGCTGCCGTGCAAGGCGGCAGCGGCATTTTCCGGGAATATCACGACTGCTCCCAGAATAAATAGGAAACCGGCAATCGACGCGCCGGGGACATAACGTCCAATTTTAGGTAACCAACCGACAAATAGAATCACGGCCATGATCATCATCATCATGATGCCGGCAATGACAGGTTCGGGAGCACTGGCGGTCGCTGAAATGATTGTTTCTACGGGTGCGCCGCCGAGCAGACTTGTTCCCATATCGGCAAAGGCTTGGGTACTCGTTAACAGGTTTAAATTAACCGGATTGGGTTCGATATTGGTCATTTGACCCGTAATTAAGCCATAGGAGATATTTGCGCCGACATTTAAACAGGCTAGGCCGAGCGCTCCGCGAATCACGTGTGCATTAAAAATAGGCCGGGTAAACATGAAATGCCGCATGGTCACATGACTGGGCAGATCGGCTCGATAATGATTCATAAATACAGCAAAGGCGCTCGATCCGATGACCGAGATGACGATCGTCCAGACCAAATCTTTCGTAATCAAATAGGTAACCGCGGCTAAGCCGATTGATAGCCATCCGGCCTTCCTTTGCTCTTTCGTCATATTAATGGCAATTTTGGCAAGCATGATGCCAACGCCGGCCATCATACCGGCCATGATATTGTTGCCCAGTATATTGACAATTCGCGCTAACGTCCCCGTTAAACCGACAATGGCCATGATTAACGAGCCGCCAAAGATAATTGATGTACGTTCGCGGGGGTTGTGTCCCATATCTGTCTCTTATACACATCTCCGAGCCCACGAGACCCTAAGACATCTC
>UQRJ01000285.1 GCA_900543345.1 uncultured Sporolactobacillus sp.
GCTCGGAGATGTGTATAAGAGACAGAAGTGGGAGAGAACCCCGTTAAATAATAAATAAGTAAGCGATGAAAGAAGCCGATCCATTGATGATGAAACCGGGAAGAATGGACCCGCCGGCAATTTTCTCATTAATATATCCGAAAAGATAGCCGCACGCGGCGGTTAACAAGGCAATAATCAACGCCCGTCCAATTCCAATGGTAACCGACATGAAAGCCAGATAATACATGCCGAAAAACAACGACTGTAGTAAGTTTCCAATTGGAAATCCGGATTTCCGAATCAAATTTTTACCAATAAGGCCACGGAAAATGACTTCTTCAACTAAAGCGGTCTGAATGAATGAAGCTATCAGTGATGGTAATAATGCCGAAATGCCAATATGATAGAAAAGCAATCTTTCTTCGAGGTGATCTGGAATTATCACTTGATCAATAAGTTTTATCACTGTGAACAGGCAAAGAACAAGAATTAATAAAACAATCGATCTTCGTGACCAGTTCAATTTTTCAATTCCAATCCATTCGTTCAGTTTTATGTTGTTTTTTCGGCCGGTGAAGATCCAAATTAACAAGACAAGGAAAAATAATAAAAAGCCTTGAATTATTGCAGTGATCAACGTATTAAGTAAAAGCATGAAATGAGCCTCCTGTCGTTATCATGACAATTTGTTATTATATGTTTATAATAAACATATTAAGCTAACATTAGTCAATCTCATTGTGCTTTTTTCGCCAATTCATTAGATTATTTTACTCGCTAATTTTCTTGATATAGCGTTGACTTATACGAATGAAGGTGATAAATTGTGAATGGGAACAATAGATAACATTTAAGAACAGTTATTAACATTTTATTATTCTATAGGGAGGTAAAAAAAGTGAAAGTTATTATCGCAGCCGATAAAGATGGAACAGCAGCCAAAGATAAATTGATCGCCTATCTGAAAGCGAACGATTATCAAATACAGGATGTGTCCAGAGCAGGCCAGGATTGCGTCGATGTTGCGATCGCAGTGGCAAAGGAGACGCTCAGACAAACAGATAACGGAAAAGATAAAAGCGACACGGCTCCGCGCGGCGTGGCGATTACGAAGTGGGGAACCGATGCATTTATGGCGGCCAATAAGCTTAAATATGTCATTTGTGCCAATATTTCGGATGAGCATTCGGCGCGCATGACCCGGCGGCATAATGGCGCGTTGATGGTTTCGCTGGGGTCGGCCATTGTCGGGACGGAATTGATGAAGAGCAGCGTCAGGGCATTTCTGGAAGCGCCGTTTGACGATGGGCGGCACATGGTTCGCATTGATATGATGAATAAAATGGCTTGAGAGGAGCGAGGCTATATGGCTAAAACGGTCATTTCGATCGGAAACGATCATATTGTAACGGAGATTAAAGAAAGGGTTTCCGAGCATCTCAAAGAAGAAGGATATGCAGTCATCGACAACGGAACGTATGACAAATTGCGGACACATTATCCGATTTTTGGCAAGAAAACGGCGGAGAAAGTGGTTACCGGGCAGGCAAAGTTCGGCGTTGTCATGTGCGGTACGGGTGTGGGCATCAGTTCATCGGCAGATAAAGTACCGGGTGCGCGGGTGGCACTTGTGCGCGACGTCGCCGAAGCCGTCTATGCACGAAAAGTGCTGAATGCCAATATCATTGCGGTCGGCGGACATATCACCGGTGTCGATCTGATCAAAGCGATTGTCGACAAGTTTATCACTACGCCTTATGACAAAACGCCGGAACACGATGCACTGGTCGCGAAGATAAATGCGTTAGAAGGGCCGAAGCCCAAACAGACCGGCAATGATCAATTTTTTGCCGAATTTGAGCAGCGCTGGGAAGCGGGCTATTATCACGATTAAGTTGCGTCTCTGACGATAAATATATTTTCGGTTAAAAGGATCCTGCAAAAAAATTGGGGGACCCTTTTTTCGTCGAATCGAGATAAGAGGAGGATTGGCCAATGATTTTGACGCTAACGTTAAACCCGGCGATCGATATGAATTACCAATTGGATCGTTTAAACATCAATACGGTAAATCGCTGCGATCATGTCATTAAAACAGCGGGGGGTAAGGGATTAAATGTTACGCGTGTGCTGAAATGCGCCGGTGCGGATGTTTGTGCGACCGGCTTTCTAGGTGGAAAAACCGGTGAGTTTATTAAGCAGCAATTAGACATGGGCTCGATTCATCACCGTTTTGTGCCGATCAAAGGGAATACACGGCACTGTCTGGCAATCATGCACGAGGGAAATCAGACTGAGATTCTGGAAGGCGGCCCGACGATAAGCCCGCAAGAAGCGCAAGCCTTTCTGGATACATACGACCGGTTGCTGGAGCGGGCAACGGTGGTCACGGCATCCGGCAGCCTGCCGAAAGGATTGTCGAATGTATTTTATCGACAACTGATTGAAAAGGCGGCTGCAAAAGGGAAAAAGTTCTTGCTTGATACAAGCGGGGAAACGTTGAAATCAGCGATCGAGGCTCGTCCCTATCTCATTAAACCCAATTGGCATGAATTAGAGGCCGTGGTTGGTACGAAGCTGACGACGTTGGCCAATATTCTCGCCGAAGTGATAAAATTGTCCGCTTTACATGTTCCGTTCGTCGTCGTTTCACTTGGAAAAGACGGCGCAATCGGCTGTGCAGACGGCCGTGCGTTCATGGCTCGCCCGCCTGAAGTGCGGGCCGTGAATCCCGTCGGTTCAGGCGATTCGATGATCGCGGGTCTGGCTTATGGACTGGAGAAGGGACTGACGCCTGAAGATTCACTGGTTTATGGCGTGGCGTTTGGCACGCTGAATGCCATGGCGGAAAAGACCGGATGGATCGATGCGCGCAAGATTGAAGCCATCGTCCGACAGGTGACGGTCAACTCCGTCATGCACGCCTGATAAGGCTCTATCCCAGTCGCTTCGAGCCTGCTTCGTATCACTTTATTGGGTGATTAATAGGGCGTCCCACAGTCCGTCTTTTGACTGTGGGCCACCCTACTCTTTTTTTAGGTCCTGTTAAACTTCGCTGCAGGCGCTCGCTTTCCCGCGGACGATCTATCCGTGAGCCTCCGCGCTCCTCGCTGCGGGGTCTGTTTGGCCCGCTTTTCCTGCCGGAATCTCGCGCCTTCCGCGCCAAACCACGGCACAACAAAAACGATGTTATTTTTAAGCAGAGCCTTCATTTAAATAAGTGTCATTCCTCCTGAGCCATCGCGTCACCGGCGGCGAGCTGACTTTTGAAACAGGCACGCTGCGACTGATTGTAAAGGTTCTGCTTACACCGCCATTAATGTCATCAAAATCGGAATCGTCAGCAAGCTTAAGAGTGTCGTTTCCGTTACCATGACGGCGGCGTATTGCGAGTCGGCATGATAAAGTTTGGAGACCACCGGCGCATTGGTCATGACCGGCATTGCCGACTGGAGAATGAAGACGGCTTTCATTAATTTGGGCATCGGCGCCGATAGAACGAGCAGGGTCATCAGCAGCGGAGCAGCTAGAAAACGACCGACTAGAATGCCGACACTATCGCGATTGATCGATAGTTTATTTAGGCCGGCCTGGTGAATGGCGATGCCGATAAAAATCATCGATAGCGGGATGGTGAGGTTACCGATGTATTGAAAATCTTCCATCAAAAAAGACGGGAGTTTGACGCGCATCAGGACGAGAATAACGCCGACAATAAAGCCCATCAACGGCGGCGAAAAAAGTTTGCCAATGGTCCGGCGAAAATCCATTTTAGCCGAACCGTTTCCGTCTCTTTGGATTAAATAGACACCGAG
>UQRJ01000286.1 GCA_900543345.1 uncultured Sporolactobacillus sp.
AGGGTCTCGTGGGCTCGGAGATGTGTATAAGAGACAGCTGCCGACCCGTGCCCGAAAAGACGTGGTCGACCATAACTTTTTTTATTTTATCAATTATAACGACGGCTATGATGCAAGCCGGATTTTGAATCGCCGCTTACTCGAGCGAATGAAGCAGCGGGCGAAGGGAGATCTGGCGGTCGGCGTTCCGCACCAGGATGTGCTGATTTTCGGCGATTTGGTGAATCCCGCCGGTTATGACATGCTTGAAAAAATAATGATGAAATTTTACGCGGAAGGCCGGATTCCGATTACGATTCTGCCGTTTATTTATGAAGGCGGCGAGTTGGAACCGATTTTCGTGTTATCCGGGAAACGGAAAACACCGGGCAGCACCGATCAGAAAAGCGATGAATGATAGTTGGAAGGAGCGGCAGTCGATGATTTTATACCGAAATACGCATGGTATGGGCGATGTTCTGATCGTCTATTTGCAGGAAGGAAGGAATCCGGATGTTGAGCGAAAGGGGGATGTAGCACGAATCGCCGACCGTCAATCAGGTGAAACGCTGGGCTTTAACTTCTTCCGCTTTTCCCGCTTTTTTCCTGAAAAAAAAGAGGGGAAGCTGAAACCGGAGCGGAAACTGATTGCTGCGCTGAACAAGTGCATTGCCGATGCCGGTTTCCAGAGCCGGCTCTGCGCCGAAGCAAAGCCGCGCATTGTCGTCGGCGCTGTGAAGGAGGTGCACAAGCACCCCGATTCCGATCACATGCACGTGTGCCGCGTCGATGTCGGGAATGACGTTCTGCAGATTGTCTGCGGCGCGCCGAACATCGGGGCGGGCCTTAAGGTCGTCGTGGCACTGACGGGGGCATTGATGCCCAATGGAACGATTATTCGCCCGACGATCCTTAGAGGCGTTGCCTCAAGCGGTATGATTTGCGCCGCAAGAGAACTGGGGTTAAGCGGCGCACCGCAGAAACGCGGCATTCTTGTGCTGGATCCCGCCGTGCGGCCGGGAACGGATTTCTATACACTTGCGAACGTCGACCCGCAAAAAATGAGCTGAGTTCTAAAGAGGTGAACAACTCATGTCGGAAAAATGGTGGCGTAAATTATTTGGCGAGGAAGAACTGGACCGCCCGGATAGTGAGGAACACTTACCGTCGCTCAAGCCTTTTTCACAGTCTGCGGTTGGTCGTTTTGCCGATACGAATCGCAACGCGAAAGTAAAAATGAAGTCCACCTATCCGACCGTCTCCAAAGCGAATAAGGACAGCGACGGAGCGGATCGCCCCAAGCGTGTGCCGCCGCTGAACGAGCGGATCGAAAGGGAACAGGATCGTTCAAAACAGAAACCGAAATTCCGCGTCAGCAGGATCCCGTCTCCTGTGTTCGGCTATCAGAAGCCGCCGGCCGGTTTTTATCGCGGTGACGATTATTTTCTTGACCCGGACAAAGAAAATCGGGAACGCAAGCAAATCGATACAACGCGCGCCGAAGAACGGATGAAGCGTGTACCGGGTGTACCGAAACGTGCCGACGGGCCGGAACTGGAACCTGCGGTGCTGGAGCAACCGGCGCTTTCTCGACAGACGAACCAACCGGAAGCGCAAGAGCGGCGGGATGAGCAGGAAAACGGTCAAGGGGACAGTGTACAAGATACACCTGGTCAGGCGGAGCATCGGCAGCAATCGGGCGATCACGACGCGGATCGAACCGATGACCAGGCGCGGGAAGTGATCCCGATCCATAGTTCACTGCCGCGGGCTTCCGGCCGTCCGCACGGCCGCAGTGTGCCCTTTAACGTTTTAATGTTCCATTCGGATCGAATTAAGCGGTCGGATAGCTCGCAACAGCGGCCGGATGGCCGGGGGACGGAAACGGCGGGAGAATTGCTTTTGCCCCTGAATTTGCTTGATGATCCGCCCGCGACCGGCGGCGACGATCAAGCATGGCTTGCCGATAAGCAACAAACACTCGCGGCGACGCTGGACAGTTTTCATGTGCGGGCCGATCTGATTGGGTATGTGCAGGGGCCAAGCGTTACTCGCTTCGATATTCGTCTGCAGCCGGGCGTGAAAGTCAGCAAAGTGCTCCGGCTTTCCGAGGATATTAAGCTAGGTCTGGCCGCCCGTCAGATCCGCATTGCACCTGTCCCCGGGAAACGGGCAATTGGTATTGAGGTCCCGAATCGGGTTCGGCGCCCCGTCGTACTTAAAGAGATTGTTCGTTCGCCGACTTTCCGCGACAGCCGGGCGCCGCTGACGGCAGCGCTGGGTCAGGATGTCGGCGGCGACCAGGTTGTGGTCGACCTGGCTAAGATGCCGCACGGACTCATTGCCGGAGCGACCGGATCGGGCAAGAGTGTGTGCATTCACTCAATCATTATCAGCCTGATTTACCGGCTGACTCCCAACAGGCTGCGTCTGCTTTTGATTGATCCGAAAGTCGTGGAACTGGCCCCTTACCGAAAGCTTCCTCATCTGGCGGCTCCCGTGATTACAGAACCGAAACAGGCTGCCCTGGCGCTGAAATGGGCGGTCGATGAGATGGAGCGCCGCTATCGCTGCTTTGCCGACAGCGGCGTCCGCAATATTGACGGTTTTAACGATAAAAAGGCAAACGGAGAGCAGCTGCCGTATCTGGTGATCATCATCGACGAACTAGCGGATTTGATGATGGCATCTCCTCAGGATGTGGAGGATGCCGTTTGCCGGATTGCTCAGAAAGCACGCGCGGCGGGTATTCATCTGCTGCTGGCGACGCAGCGTCCGTCTGTAGATGTGATCACCGGCCTGATCAAAGCCAATATCCCGACGCGTATCGCCTTCAGCGTTTCTTCACAGAACGATTCACGGACGATTCTGGACGGCGGTGGAGCGGAACGCCTGCTGGGCCGCGGCGATCTGCTGTTTGCCGCCAGCGGTGCCCGCAGCGTTCGCAGGCTGCAAGGATGTTATGTCTCCGAGGCGGAGATCGCCCGAGTGACGGACGCCTTTGAACGAGCCGATAGACCCGGCTACTTGTTCTCGACAGATGATTTAAAAATAAGTGCCGGTGAGACCTCCGGGGAAGATGAACTGTTGGAGGAAGCGGCGCTGTTTGTTGTTGAGGCCGGCCAGGCGTCGGTGTCCGCCATTCAGCGTCATTTCAGGGTCGGCTATAATCGTGCGGCCCGTCTGGTTGACGAACTGGAAGAGCGGCATGTCGTCTCGGGACCCAGCGGCAGCAAACCGCGACAAGTTCTTGTGACAAAAGAAGATCTAAAAGGGCAAATTGCCGGCAATACATAAATTTTTTTTACAACCCGGGGGATAAAGGGTAAAATAAGGAACGGATTATTGAAAATCAAACGGCTCGCCCGGGCAGGAGGCGCGGTATCTGGCCGGCGTCCATATCCTTTGGCGGAGATGAGGGCGGGGTCGGCAGTTTAACACCGATCATCCGCCGCGTGAGTATACTGTTATGACTCACGCCGCCCTGGGCATAAGCTTCTTTTTGGAGGTCATTGTATGACGAAATACCATTTTGTCGGGATTAAAGGCACCGGCATGAGTGCGCTGGCGCAAATCCTGCAGGACTTGCACAACGACGTGCAAGGATCGGACGTCGAAAAACGGTTTTTTACGCAGAAAGCGCTGGAAGATCATCATATTAAGATTCTTCCTTTTTCCAAAGATAATGTGCGGCCCGGTGAAACGATCATCGCCGGGAATGCGTTTCCCGATACGCATGAAGAGATCGTCAGGGCTAAGGCTGTCTCTTATACACATCTCCGAGCC
>UQRJ01000287.1 GCA_900543345.1 uncultured Sporolactobacillus sp.
TCGTCGGCAGCGTCAGATGTGTATAAGAGACAGGCGGATAACCGGCTTTACGATTAACGGCCATGCCGGAAGCGGACCGCGTGGTTTTGATCTTGTCTGCGCCGGGGTATCGGCGGTATCATTCGGAGCGCTTAACGCGGTAGACGAACTGACCGGCGTGCCGATGGAGGTCCGTAAATCGCCGGACGGCGGCCATCTTAGCTGTTGGCTTCCCGGTGCGGCGGATGACGGCGCTGCTTCGGCAAAGGCCGAATTGATCTTGGAAGCGATGCTTGTTTCATTGCGGACGATTGAGGTTTCTTATGGAAAATTTATCCGACTGATTGATGAAGGAGGCAGGCAACCATGTTGAAACTCGATCTTCAGTTTTTCTCGTCTAAAAAGGGCGTCGGCAGTACGAAAAACGGCCGTGACTCGATTTCCAAGCGTCTGGGCGCTAAGCGGGCGGACGGTCAGCATGTGACATGCGGATCGATTTTGTTTCGTCAGCGTGGAACGAAGATCCATCCGGGCGTGAATGTCGGACGCGGCGGCGACGATACGCTGTTTGCCACGGCGGACGGCATTGTCAAATTCGAACGTTTCGGACATAAGCGTAAACGGGTCAGCGTTTACCCGGTAGAAACCGTTAAAGAAGCTTAATTGGCTCGATAGATATGAAACAGGAGCAGTGTCGGGATTTTAGGGAAGTTGAAAATCTTGGCGCTGTTTTTTTATGCGGAGTTAGGCGATCTTTCGATTGAAACAGACGACCGGACGTCCGGCACCGGAGGGGGCAGCAGATGCTTTTTGATGAAAAAAAGGGAATTAGTCTGATCGGTTCGGCAAGGCATATCCTTCTGAATGACCTTCAGTTGATAAAAGGGTATCTTTTTTTGCAGCAGGTCGAGAAAGCGGATGCACTGATGGACCGGATGACCGAACGGCTAAGAAGTCAATCGCGGATTTCGCATCTGGGCATCCCCAAGAGTGCGTTTTTTTTAATCACTTTCCCATGGTCCGTTTCAAACATTCAGGTAGAGATGGAAGTCGTCGGTTCTGAAAAAGATTTGGGATCGTTCGATGAATCGCTCGAGTCGTTTCTTCGTCGTTATTTTATGCTGACCGAGCAATTGGCAGTGGACGGCCATGTCCGTGTGATATTCGAACTGTCGACAACGGGTGATGTGCTGAAAATGATATTTACTGGCAAAATGAACAATACTGTGAATATGCATTGGGCCGAGCCGGCCTGTCCGTTTCCCCGTTTATGCAGTAAGCGGGAGCGGACCGGCGAGAACGTGAGGTGGAAATTATGTTTGTCGATCAAGTAAAAATTTTTGTTAAAGGTGGCGACGGCGGCAACGGCATGGTTGCTTTCCGCCGTGAGAAATATGTACCCGACGGCGGCCCGGCCGGCGGTGACGGCGGCAGAGGCGCCGACGTCATTTTTGAGGTCAACGAAGGGTTGCGTACGTTGATGGATTTTCGCTATAAGCGTCATTTTAAAGCGGCAAGAGGTGAAAACGGCAGGCCGAAAAATCAACATGGGAAAGACGCAAAGCCGCTTATTGTCCAAGTCCCGCCGGGCACAATGGTCACCGATCTGGCGACGGGCCGACCGATTGCCGATCTGACCCGGAAGGGCGAACGAGCAATTGTGGCCCGCGGCGGACGAGGCGGGCGAGGCAATACGCGCTTTTCCACGCCGAATAATCCCGCTCCCTATATTTCTGAAAATGGTGAGCCGGGCGAAGAGCGACAGGTGCAGCTGGAACTTAAACTACTGGCGGATGCCGGCATAATTGGCTTTCCGAGTGTCGGAAAATCGACGCTGCTTGCCGCGATCACGACGGCGAAGCCAAAAATTGCCGACTATCCGTTCACGACACTTGTGCCGAATCTCGGGGTCGT
The DNA here is from genome assembly GCA_900543345.1 of uncultured Sporolactobacillus sp. Taxonomy (GTDB): domain Bacteria; phylum Bacillota; class Bacilli; order Bacillales; family Sporolactobacillaceae; genus Sporolactobacillus. The sequence goes on from UQRJ01000287.1 coordinate 1,894, forward strand.
CGCCGTCGATGCCGGTGAAAGTTTTGTATTGGCCGACCTACCCGGACTGATCGAAGGTGCGAGTCGCGGCGCCGGACTTGGCTATCAATTTCTCCGCCATATTGAACGGACACGAGTAATCATCCATGTCGTCGACATGTCGGCAGGCGGCGGGCGGGATCCTTATGACGATTATGTAAAAATTAACGATGAATTAAAAAATTATCGGTTGCGTCTGCTAGAGCGGCCTCAGGTGATTGCCGCGAGTAAGATGGATCTGCCCGGCTCGGCCGAACGTCTGGAAGCATTTAAAAAGAAGATTGGCCCGTCCGTACCGATTTTTCCGATCTCGGCAGTGACCCATCAGGGATTAGCTGCACTGGTTCGCCACGTTTGGCGCCTGATCGGACAGACTCCGGCATTCCCAGTGGCGGATGAAGCAAAGGATCCGGGTGAAACGGTCTTTCGCCTGCATACGGAGCCGGAGCCGTTCGTTGTTAAAAAAGGCGACGACGGCGTATTTGACGTCTCAGGGCCGAAAGTGGAACGGTTGTTTAAAATGACAAATTTCCATCATGAAGAAGCCGTCCGGCGCTTTGCCCGTCAATTACGCACGCTGGGCGTCGACGACGAGCTAAAACGGCGTGGCGTGTCGGAGGGGGACACCGTGCGCGTAATGGATTATGAATTTGAATACACAAATTAATGCGGAGCAGGTATAAGAGCGGGTCAAATCAGGATACCCGCTTTTTTTAGTGCCTGAACGGCATTGTCGATTTGTCGGGAATACGGTGCTTCGAGCAGATGCAAATGGACGCCGCCGGTCAACGACGAGAGCAGCGAAGCCCCCGTAGAATGCAGTTTGCCGATAAAATGGGCGACGTCCGACCGATTGGCGATCATTAGGGATCCGGTAATCTCTCCGTATAAAGGATGCTCCACGGTAACGTTAACGACGGTTACCCCGCACTCGACGATCAGCGTCAACTCGCGTGCAGTGTCTTCGATGCTGTGGCGGCAGACGATCGTCCGGGTTTTCATTTCTTGTTTTTGTTTTCCGAGATATAGATAACCGCGCGATGTCGCGATGATCGGCAATCGTTGGGCTTTAATCAGTGAGATATCCTGAACGATCACCTGACGGCTGACATTCATTCGTCCGGCCAGTTCGTTTCCGGTGACCGGTTGATCGGCCGATTGCAGGTAGGAAAGAATCATTTTTCGCCTTTCTTGGCCAGTCACGCGTTTTTCGTTTATCCGGGACATGAGCTTGCCTCCCAATCGATTTCTTCTTTTTTAATTATAAACATTGGCGAAAGTTCTTGCACTCGCGCAGTGCGGGCGTCCCTATTTCTTATTTCAGTGGCAAAATGCCCAGTTGGCCCATATATATATAAGCGACATTCACAGGAGGGATGAATACCATGAAATTATACGTTGTCCAGCAAGGTGATACAATGGAAGGTATCGCCGCAAAGCATGGTATGACGATTCAGGAATTTCAGCATATGAATGATCAACTGAACGAAGAATCGCTGGTCCCCGGATTGAAAGTAAAAGTATCGACGGGGAGTCGCCAAGTTAAGATTGCCGCACCGAACGCCCGGTCGGAACAGGCGCAGTCGTCGCCGGCCGCGCCGGAACAGGCTCAGACTCAGACGAATGCGGTACCGCACGCCGCGCAAACTGCGCCGGCAAGCGGCAATGCGAGCGGCACATCCAATAACCCTGCCGAATATGGAACAATTTTTTATCCGACACCACCCGCCTCGTCACCATCGGCGGGACAACCGAATAGCTATACTTACGGTCCCGGTTATGCGCTGCCGCCGCATGCCACTCCTTACCCTGTCTCTTATACACATCTGACGCTGCCGACGAATA
>UQRJ01000288.1 GCA_900543345.1 uncultured Sporolactobacillus sp.
GTATAAGAGACAGTTAATAATCAGCGACATTGCCCTTACAATCTTATCCGCTTGCAGCTGCAGAACCTGTTTGTCGAGCAAGTTCCGCCGATCAGTGAAAATAACCGCTTCCGGTCGTTTCAGTCGCAGCGACAAAAGATCGTGATACCAAAACAGCAATAGATCCAGTCCGATTGCCAGACGCTCCGGCCGATCGAAACACGCCGCAAATTTTTCATAGATATAAGGCAAGGCCGGCTCCGACGGATTGTTCAGCTTTTGGATTAATTGTAACACTTGCGAACACGCATCCGCAAACCATGGATCGGCGCATAGTGCCGCAGCTTCGGCGGCATCGTGCGTTAACTTTGCGGCCGGGCGGGCCAAGTGCGCAGAATAACCTTTCTGCTCAAGCATCCGGCAGATGGTCTGATCGGAAGTCGGGATAAAAGTCAGCACTTGGCAGCGGGAAAGGATCGTGTCGAGCATCTGATGCACATGACTCGTCGTCAGAACGGCCAGCGTCCCGCTATGCGGTTCCTCAATGAATTTCAGCAGACTATTTTCGGCCTGCACCGTCATTTTATCCGCATCTTCCAAAATAAAAATCTTTCGCGCCGACTCGATGCCCCGATAGGCAAATTCCTTTTTTAAAAAGGCGATCTGATCTTTCTTGATCGTTGTCGCCCCTGCTTCGAGGCCAATACGCACGACATCGGGATGATTGCCCGAGTCAATCCGCCGGCAATTCCGACAGTTTCCGCACGGCTGGATACCCGACGGATGCTCGCACAGCAGCGTTTTGGCCAGGAGCAGGGCGGCCTGCGTTTTACAGGTCCCCTTTGGACCGGAAAACAAATAAGCATGCGCCAGTTCATGCCGCCGGATCGCATGGGTCAGCACGGTTGCTACCATTTTCTGTTGCTGCTCAAGTTGATTCCAATCCATACCGTCACTTTCCCGCCGCTTCATCGAATCAAGCGGTCATTTATTATATATATAAGTTAATCAGCATGCCGCGTATCTCATCCAAACGGTCGAGAATCTCCAATTGGTCTTTATCCCGGTTGATCAGATCGTCGGCCAGTCTGGTCAGCTTACGGTCAATGGTCTGCACAAGCAACTGCCTGGCACCGCCCCGTCCCCACGAACGGGATTGCTTCGACGCCAACCCGGCGCGAACGGCTTCTTCGATAAATGCGCGAACATACCGCTTGTATTGCACCACGTCGTGGACCGTCCGCGAAACCGACACTCGTCGAGCTTGATCTTCGACCTTATCCAGCAGCGCCTTCAACGCTTCAGCGTTTAAGGCATCTTTCCGATCCGATAGCATTTCGCCGAAAGACGCGCCTGATTCGGCAATCGGCGTTGTCTGCCGATTGATTGTTTTTCGCAACGCCGATTCGCGGTCGATTTTAATCGCCATACTGGTCCCTCCCGGTTGTAGAAAATCAAAAGTGCTTGAATTGATCCACATTAAGTACGAACACAGTCGCGCCCCCAACGTTGACCTCAATCGGATTCATCGTGAATCCATCGGTACTGCCGTCCAATGACGAGATGGGCGACATGACCTGAGTCCGGCTCTGACAATGGTCGCGGATCAGTTTAAGCAGACGATCGACTTTAGCGTCCTCCGTCCCGATAATAAACGTGGTGTTGCCCGAGCGCAGAAAGCCGCCTGTACTGGCCATCTTTGTGGCATGAAAATTGTCGTCGATCAGCGCCTGCTGCAAATCATTGCTGTCTTTATCCTGCACAACCGCCAGAATCAGTTTCACAGATTGTCACCTCTGTTTGTATAGTCGCTCCTGCCCGCCAAAAAGTAGTTGAAATCGCGCAGGATGGTATGAAAAACGATGTCCGGCTCATTTTCGCCATTCACCATAACGATTCTTTTTTTTTCTTCGCGGCCGAGCTGCAAAAATCCTTCTCTCACCCGGCAATGATAATCCAGACGGCGCCGTTCGATACGGTCAAGTTCGCCGGCGGTTTGGGTGACACCCTGTTCCGCCGTACTCCGTTTCCGCATCCGGCGGCGCCCCGTTGCGGGCGATACATCGATCAGATACGTCCGATCGGGCGTTAGACCGCCTGTCGCAAAACGGTTGATCGCCCGAACCGCCGCGGTCGGCTGTCTCAGCCCGTAACCTTGATAAGCGATAGATGCGTCGACAAAACGATCGCATAAAACCAGCTTTCCCTCATTCAGCGCCGGGAGAATTTTCTCACGGACATGCTGGCTCCGGGACGCGGCATATAGCAGAATTTCCGTTCGATCTTCCATTTCCGCGTGCCGCGGACTAAGAATCAGCTTCCTGATTTCATCGCCGATAGCCGTTCCTCCCGGTTCATGACTCAAGACGAATGGGATGCATCGACGGTTGAGTTCAGCGGCCAACCGCTGAATCTGTGTCGTTTTTCCCGACCCGTCCGGCCCCTCGAATGTAATAAACAATCCTTTGCCTGGCATTTTCATTAACTCCCGTTATAGATCATCATCCGGCCCCGATTTGCGCGTGCATTCCCGAACAAGCCACCGGCATGCCGCCATTGGCCAACCGCCGCGATTTGCGGCCCGGTTACCCGCTCGCCGCGCAGAATCGCCGGAATCCCGGGCGGATAGGGGACGACATGCTCCGCGGCCACTTTGCCTTCCGCCGCTTCGATCGGGACTTCTTGCCGCCCGCGCTTTGCAAACACAGCATACGGATGGAGTGCCGCCGTATATGGCGGAAACGGAAACGTCGCGCTGCCGCGCCGCCGATTCAGCGGCGGCAGCCCAATCAGTGCATCGCGGATCAACGCAAACGCGCGCTTATAGTCGATCGCCGCACTTAGTCCCAGCGCCAGCAAGACCCGATCCGGATCGGCCAGCTCCGGATAGATCCCGCGGCCGATCAGCCGTCGCTGCAACTCGAACCCGCTGGCTGCGCACGACGACTCAAGAATAATCTTAAACGGATCAAGACGAAATCGGCCGGGTTGCGGGTCAACCACACGCACCGCCGGCAACTCGCGAAGCCGGCCGACAAAACGGTCGCGCGCCGCGAATATGGCCGCTTGGTCCGCTTCATTCAGATTAGCCAAATACCAACGTGCTAGATCGAGCGAAGCCATGATCGGATAGGACGGACTGGACGTCTGAAAAATTTGCCGCACCGCTTCCACTCGCTCGCGAGACACGCGAGCGGAATTGATATGCAGATAGGCCCCCATCGTCATGGCCGGCAACATCTTGTGCGCTGACTGTACGACCAGATCCGCTCCTAGCGTCAGCGCATCCGGGGGAACCGGCGCCCCAAGTGAAAAATGCGCGCCGTGCGCTTCGTCAACCAGTACAGTGAGCCCGGCACGATGTGCCTCGGCGATCAGCGGACCGATCTCCGGCGCCACCCCATAATAGCTCGGATACGTCAGTACAAGCGAACGGACATCCGGATAATGCCGCAGCGCTTTCTCTAGCAGCGCCAAAGAAATACCCGCGCTCAACCCGTTCGCAATATCCGGTGCCAGAAACACCGGACGCAAGCCACCGATCTGGAGTGCATGGATGATTGAGCCATGACAATCTCGCTGCACGAAAATACGGTCGCCCCGATCACAGGCAGCCATCACCATAATCAAGTTACCAACCGTCGAACCATTGACCAAAAAATAACTGGCCGCCGTCCGATAATAGTTGCTCAGCAGCGCCTCACCCTCGCGCAATATGTCGCTTGGCTGGTAGAGGCTGTCTCTTATACACA
>UQRJ01000289.1 GCA_900543345.1 uncultured Sporolactobacillus sp.
CGTGGGCTCGGAGATGTGTATAAGAGACAGGAATCAGATATAAGAACTTGGCCAGAACGAGGCCGAACGCTGCACCGCACACAACGGTGATAATAAACATCAGCAGCAGCTCCAGTAGCGAGATGTGCACGATCTGCCGTTTCTTTAAGCCGAGAATGTGATACAAGCCGAATTCCTTCGTCCGCCGTTTCAGTAAAAAGCGATAACTGTAAACCATCAAAATGACGGCAAAGACCGTCAGGACAATCAATCCCAGGCCGAGCAGAAAGGCCATTTGCGGCCCACCTTGCAGTTTCTTCACACTCGGACTCAGTAAAATGGTCGCCAGCACAAAATTCATGATGAACATCACGGTGCTGGCCAAAGCAAAGGGCAGAAAATTGCCGAGCGATTGCCGGACATTGCGGATCGCCAATTTTAGATAAAACAATCAGCCCACCTCCACTCGCAACAAACCGGTCAGCGCCATGCCGACGGTTTGGACGAAAACATCAGTCAGAATAAAATTCATGATCAGTACGGCGGTATCGGCCAGCATCAGGGGAAGCGAATGGCCATTCGTCAAAATCAGCTTGATCAACTACCGCACCTCCGTCTGCAGCAGATTGGTCATCGTCATGCTGATTTCCTGCATGAACACGGCTGCCCGCCGCTCGGCCCGATACAACTGATGGAAGATGCGGCCGTCCTTAATAAACAGGACCCGTTTGGCATGGCTGGCTGCAATCGCCGAGTGAGTCACCATCAGAATCGTCTGACCGGTTTGATTAATCGTTTCCAGCAGGTTGAGTAAATCTTCGCTGTTTTTGAAATCCAGCGCCGCCGTCGGTTCATCGGCCAGCACCAGATCCGGTCGCGTGATCAGCGCGCGAGCGATCGCCGTCCGCTGCTTTTGGCCGCCCGAAAGTTCATATGGCTGCTTATTCAGCAAATCCTCGATGTGCAATTTCGGTGCCAGTTCCCCGAGCCGCCGCTCCATTTCCGTCACCGGGCGACGACCTAAAACCAGCGGCAAGAAAATATTGTCACGGACCGATAACGTGTCAAGCAGATTGAAATCTTGAAAAACGAACCCTAAATGAGTCCGACGAAATTCAGCCAGTTTATTGTCCTTGATTTTCGTCACATCCTGCCCGCTCAGCAGAACAGATCCCGCCGTCGGTTTGGCGAGCGTCGCCAAGATATTGAGCAGCGTCGTCTTCCCCGAACCGCTCTCACCCATGATGGCAATGTACTCGCTCTCTTCAACGCTAAAACTCACATCCTGCAAAGCGACCGTTTTCTCACGACTGAAACGCGTCTGGAAAATTTTTTGGACATGATTGACTTGTAATAACATGTCGCTCCTCCTCGTTTGGCTTTTCTCAATGAGTCTAGTATACAAAGTTTTGTGCCGGCAGCGCTGACACTTTCGTCGAACAACCTGACAATTCTGTCGGATTGAAGATAGCGGCAATCGAAACCCGCAAAATCCGTCGGACTGCAGCCGGCTTTGTGCTTATCTTTCGCGGTCGGCCGAGAACAAATCGCTGCAAAGTCCGTCCGTTCATAGTAAGCTATGGTTGTGCCTTCGCAGCGTGTTGATGCCTTTTCAACCGGAAAGCGATGCGTTCTGTCCCGGAAATTATCCATTTCTCCTCCAGAGCGATATCGTTCGGATAAAAATGACGCATTCCGCCGGAGTGAGGCATTTCCGATTAACAATTATCCCGCGCAGCTTATCGGCCGAATGATAAGGAGGTCACTTTTTATGCAAGTAGTCGTCATGGGCGGCTCCGGTTTTGTCGGGCAGGGTATTCTCGCCTATTTAGCCCGGCGCCAAGATATGAAGCTAATCAGCCTCTCGCGCGGCGGTGAACCGCGGCGACATACGCAGGCTTGGATGACGAAAGTGGAATGGCTAAAAAGCGATATTACGCAAGACAAGCATTGGCAGCCAGCGGTGGCGACGGCCGATTGGGTGATCGATGCCGTCGGTATTCTATTTGAAAATCCCCGCCGCGGGCAAACCTATCAAAATGCATCCGTCCAACCCGCTAAAAGGGTCATTGACTTTATCGCGGATCGTCGTCTGCCGACGCATTTTTTATTTATTTCGGCGAATCAAGCGCCGTTCTTTCTCAAACGCTATTTGGCCGCCAAACTGATTGTGGAACATGATTTAAAGCGGATGCTGCCCGATCGCAGCGTATGCGTTTATCCAAACATCATTTACGATCGCGCCCGACTGTATTCGTACATTCCGGCAGTGCTGCTGAATTTAGCCGGCCGGTTTCCAGTTGCGTCCGGGCATTTGCAGTCTTACCGTCCCATCTCGCGCCGCCATTTCAGTCGGGAAATCGGCCGAATTCTAATGAGACAAAAAAGCCCGCTAACCAAGCGCCGCGTTTAAAAGCCGGAAGGTGGTAAAATGACGATCACTCACTGGTGACGTTGAATGCGGAATCAAATCTTCATTTCCATCAATGGCTCCATTTCATCGGTACGCCGGCTTATGACCGAAGCACCCTGTTACGTTTAATGACTCTGAACCTTCTTTAAAGTCATGGTGATGGAGATGGCCAATAACATGCCTGCGGCGGCAAATAGGCCGATGCCCGCAAACCCAATGCGGGCGAATAACAGGCCGCCGCCGAAGGAGCCAAGTGTTAATCCCCAATAAATAAACGAACTATTGAGAGACATCACCGTCGAACGATTGCTGGGAACGACATTGACGATATAGGTCGTTAACGACGTTACGCCGAACCCTTGAGCCAATGCCAATAAAATCAGAGCAACAATTAACACAATCAGATGGTTTCCATAGAAAGCAAGCCCCAGGATCATGAGAATGGAGAGAATGCCGTTGCTGATGACACTTCGCTTCGCTCCGAGCGCTTTCAGCATCCAACCGCCAAAAAAGCTGGCCACAAAGTTACCGAGTCCATAGACAATAAAAACATAGCCCGTTTCCGCCGTATTAAAACGATAAGTGTGCTCTATAAAAGTACCGAGAAAAGTATAGACGCTATAGAAAGCAAACATCCAGGTCAGCATGATCGACAAGGCAAAACCGGCGTTCGGCGTGTTAAAGACATGCAAATAATTTTTCAAATAACTCAACTTCGCGACGGCTTTATTTTTACTATCCGGCACGGCAATGGCGACGATCAGAAGGGCAACCAAGGCAACGGCGCCGGATCCCCAAAAAGCCATGTGCCAGTCTCCCAGCTGCGCTAGACTGGTCCCAAGCGGCACGCCGATCGCAATGGAGAGGGATAGCCCGGCCATGTCATATCCCATCGCCTTGCTTAACTTCGATCCTGAGAAATAACTGCCGAGGTAAGCCCAAACGTTGGGAAAGAAAATCGACGCACCGATGCCGGCCAGGGCACGAAACAGGTAAAAACTGCCGATATTCCAAGCAATACCGCATAATAGCGTTCCCAGCAAGAAAACGAGGAGTCCGATCGTCAACATTTTTTTCTTGGCCACTTTATCACCCAACGGTCCGAAAAATGGCGAACCGATTGCGTAGCAAAGCGCATAGATAGTGACTGCCAAGGAAACCTGGCCGACAGTCGCGTCAAGATCACGGCTAATGGCCGGCAGCAACGGAGAAATGATAAAGGAATCCGCTCCGGATATAAATACGCCGATGAATAAGCCCAGTATTAACACCTGTCTCTTATACACATCTGACGCTGCCGACGAATAGCCTTGT
>UQRJ01000290.1 GCA_900543345.1 uncultured Sporolactobacillus sp.
CTACACAAGGCTATTCGTCGGCAGCGTCAGATGTGTATAAGAGACAGGACATGATAGCCGCGGTCACTCAGAATTTTGCCAATAACATTGGTGCTGGCGATTTCCGACGACCAAGCCACATAGCCGAGCGTAATTTTTTTGCCGTTAACCTTACTGACGCCTTGTGTCCATTGACTGACTTTACTCTTATTTTTCTTAATCCATTTTGCTGCGGCCTGTTTAGGTTCTGCTCCGTTTTGGATACTGAGCATTACCTCCTCCATATCTTTCGGTGCCCATTTAAACTGATCGAGCAGTTTGGTGGCATTAGGGTCTTTTTTGGCGAACCCTTTATGAATAATCGTATGGATTTCCTCTTCCTTACCATAATCCCCTTTGGGATCCTTTAAATACTTGAGATGATATTTTTGAAACATCCAGTGCGGCGTCCAGCCGGTAACGACGATTGGTTTTTTATTTTTAATTGCTTTATCAAGCGAAGCGGTCATGGTTGATTCAGAGCCCGACTGAAGTGTCCAGTCATCCAGCCCATAGTCTTTCATGACCTTATTCTCTGTCAATTTCATTTCGCCGGAACCGGGATCTATGCCGGTAATCTTATGATCAACCTGATCGGCAAAAGATCCGTTTCCTGAACTTTGTCCCTGACATCCGGTCAGCATCAGGGCAGCAGCGGTGAATAGACCAAGTAAAGCACGATTTAATTTTTTCAAAAAATTCCTCCCTTTTATTTCTTGACAAGATTTCGCGTTTTGCGGGATATTCTGTCGAGCATGATAGCGATGATCACAATGGCGATGCCGGCTTCGAAGCCGATGTCGGTACGCAGCGAAGTAACGGCCAGATAGACGTCGGCGCCGAGCCCTGGTGCACCGACCAGTGATGCGACAACGACCATTGACAGGGCCAGCATAATACTCTGATTAATGCCGGCCATGATGCTCGGCTGCGAAAGAGGGATCTGCACCTTCATCAATTTCTGCCAGACGGTTGATCCGAAGGCTTCGGAGGCTTCGACCAGCTCTGCCGGCACTTGACGAATGCCCAGACTGGTCATTCTGATGGTCGGCGGCATGGCAAATATAATGGTTGCGACAACACCGGGCGGCATTCCTGTCCCGAACAGAAAGATTGCCGGAATCAGATATACGAATGAAGGCATCGTCTGCATAAAATCAAGGATCGGCGTGATGATGCGCTTGAACGTATCATTAATACCGGCAATGATTCCAAACGGGAGGCCGATGATAATCGATAGGGCAACAGAGGTAATGACTAGCGCAAAAGTTTGCATCGTGTGCTGCCAATAGCCCAGATCGTAAATCAGGCCAAGGCCGACTAATGTAAATAAAGCAACTCCCCAACCTCTGCGCCAGAAGGCGATAATTACAAAAATGAGAATAAAAGTGACCGGCGTGATCAAATTGAAGAATGAAACCAATACACTGACAAAACTTTCAATGCCACCGGCGATACTGCCGAAAAACGAACTGAAATGATCCGTCATAAAATGAACAAAGATATCTGCCCAGTGCCCGATCGGAATCTTTGGAAGAAAAGTGGGGTTCACAATGGTTTCGCCTCCTGTCTTTCGCGAGATGGGAGATTCCCGGCAAGGGCCTGGATAACAGCCGGTCGGCGGACAATGCCGCGCAATCTCTTCCGATCATCGATAACCGGCAGCGGTAGTGAGGATTTGGAGATCCGTTCGAACAAGTCCGTAAGTTTGGTGTCCATCGTTACCGGTTCTATTTTTTTAACAATCGTTATCGATGATTGGGCACTTTTAGCTGCGTTGGCTGCATCTTCGGCGTGAATCACTCCTTGGAATCTTTTAAAACGGTCCACTGCGAAGATGCTCGATATTCCGGCGTCGCTCATGATTTGCAGCGCTACTCGCGGACCGCGGGTGACTTGAATGGCATCGGCTCGACTCATAATGCGTCCGGCAGTAATCACTTTACTGATATCCACGTCCTCGACAAAGTGTTCAACATATTCGTTAGCTGGATTCATTAGAATATCTTCCGGCGAACCAATCTGAACGATTCGCCCATCTTTCATCAGCGCGATCCGATCGCCGATTCGCAGCGCTTCATCAAGGTCGTGGGTAATAAACACGATGGTTTTATGCATCTCACTTTGCAGATCAAGCAGCTGGTCTTGCATATCTTTTCTGATCAGTGGATCAAGCGCGCTGAACGCTTCATCCATCAGTAAGATATCCGTATTGCTGGCCAGCGCCCGCGCCAGACCGACACGCTGCTGCATCCCACCTGACAGCTGATCCGGCATACTCTGTTCATAGCCGGTCAGTCCAACCAGGCTGAGTGCCTTCAGCGCTTTCTCTTGACGTTCGTCTTTACTTTTTTGCTGAATTTCCAGACCGTAGGCTGTGTTGTCGAGAACATTGCGATGGGGAAAAAGGGCGAAACGTTGGAAGACCATGCTGATGCCTGTTCGACGCATCTGACGCAATTCTTTTTGATTCATGGCTGTGATCTCCCGGCCGTTGACCAGCACGTTGCCCGCCGTTGGTTCAATCAGGCGATTGAGCATTCGAACCAGCGTCGACTTGCCGCTTCCGGATAAACCCATAATGACGAAGATTTCACCTTCTTCGACCTGAAAATCGGCATGACTGACGCCGACATTCATGCCGGTTTTCTTTTTGATCTGGCTCTTGGTTAATCCCTGCTTGAGCAACCGCAATCCCAACTGGGGATTTTTACCGAATATTTTTGATAAAGCTTGCACTTCAATCTTGTACATGTCTGCACCTCACTTTTCCGAAAGGTTGTATACTTTCCTGTATGACATAGGGATGAAGGAAGGCGTCATCCGTCATATCGCCGGCCGATTTGGAAATAAATTTCACGGCAACAATCTTATTTTATCATAACTTTATGTACAGTTTAAACTTTACATACTGCTTGCTATATATTGTTTCTAGCGGGCCGAGAGAAAAAAGCCTGAAAAACAGCGATTGAGCGGCGCTTTTTTATTAATAAATCAATGGATAAAAGCAGCGTGAATCGGCAGATTTGTTTCCGATCTTCAGTCTCTGAAAAATAAAAAGTGGATTGGTGACAGGAAAAAGGAACTGAAGGTGAGTAAAACCAGCATGAGTCCCTCTGTCCGTCTATTTAGTAAACGCGACATGGTGGAAAAAGTGTGTGGCGTGATCTTTAGAGACGAATAACAACGAGTATCAGATTTTTGCGGATTATTTTTTCACTTTGCAAAACAAGGCCATCCGGCTAAGGGGCCGGCCGGAAATATCGCCACGGTTACTATTAAACCAAAACGAGATTACTTCTTGAGCGGATCCGGTTCCTGATCGGATCAAGAGAATAAACCATTACGTCTTGAGTCGAAAAATCAACCGTATTGAACGATAAACGAGCTGTCATCGAACCCGAGTTATGTTCAGTTCTCGAGCTGTCGATGGCAGCTATTACTTTTCCCAATTCTAATTTACCGTCGTTTCTCAGTGAATAATGCAAGATTTGGTCAATCTCGAAGCGGGCATCGGTCCATCGGCCTTCCTGATTATTGAAAAACTTAGGAACATAGCGATTTTTGTCGAAATTCCCCCTGTTTCAGATTAATTTTACGGAATGGTTAAAAAATCGACTTTTCTTGAGTGCAGAAATAGAGGGTCTAATAGCTGTCTCTTATACACATCTCCGAGCCCACG
>UQRJ01000291.1 GCA_900543345.1 uncultured Sporolactobacillus sp.
TTCATAACTTTTATTCTAGCTGAGATGAATTTACACATAAATTTGGGCTTGACCCAAAAATAAGAATTATACACGGAAAACCCAGAATTTGCTAACGAAAAAATTGACCGCTAATCCGGCCATTGTGCTGATTAGTTTATTTAACGGGAGCGGAAGAAAATTCAAGACACGCATAACAATGATCGTGATCCCCATGACGCTTACATTCAGCACAACAAACTTCAAAAAGCGCGTTCTGGTTCGCTTCGAACCGCGGAAAGTCATCATTGAATTCCAGAGATAGCTGTTCACTGTGCCGGCGCTATACGAGAGGACTTGGGCCAGTAAATAGTATACCGACAAAAAATGAACGAGTAAAAAGAAAACGACCATGTCGACCGCCGTGTTCAGTACACCGACCATACCGAACAGGAGCGCTTGTTTGATCGTTTTGATTTTTGCATGCTTCCGTTCCTTCTCTTCGGGGTGAACGAGACTTTGTTCATTCATGATTTTCCGTTTCCCTTCTCGATGCCCACGTGTCACGCTCGATCGTATATCTCGGACGTTTTTTGGTCTCTTTAAATATCTTTCCGATATATTCACCGATCACGCCGATTGCTACCAGCTGCATGCCGCCCACCAGCCAGATCGACAGAATCAGCGATGTCCAACCGCTGATTGTATGACCGAGCAGCCAGCCGACAAACGCGTAGATGCCGATACCGATGCCAATCAGAACAAGAAGAAAACCAAGGCTCATGACTAATTTGATCGGGACAATACTGAACGAGGTAATGCCGTCGATTGCAAAAGCGATCATCTTTTTCAATGGATATTTCGACTGCCCCGCTAAACGAGGCCTGCGATCATAATAGACTTTGGCGGAACGAAAGCCAAGCAGCGGAACTATGCCCCGCAAAAACAGATTCTCTTCTCGATAGTTCGCAAGTTCGTTCATCGCCCGTTTGCTCATGAGCCGGTAATCGGCATGGTTCGGGATCAGGCGTACTCCCATTCGATTCATTAATCGATAAAAAGCAAGTGCCGTATTTTTTTTAAAGAAAGTATCCGTTTTGCGGCTTTTACGTACACCGTAAACGATATCGCAGCCTTGATGATATTGATCGATGAAGGGCTCAATTGCCCGAACATCGTCCTGAAGATCGGCGTCAATCGTGATGCAGCAATCTACCGCGGGCGCCGCCGTGTCCATTCCGGCGATGAGTGCGTTCTGATGGCCGAAATTGCGGCTAAGCTTCAGGCCGCGGACGTAACGATTTGTCGCCGCATCATGCTCAATCAACTGCCATGTTGCATCGGAACTGCCGTCATCGACGAACAACACGAAACTGTCGCTGCGAATTTTATTTTTATGAATCAGCGTCTCAATGATTGCCGTCAATTCCTTGCATGTTTCATTGAGAACTTCCTCTTCGTTAAAGCATGGTACAATAATACCCAGCCGCGGCTCACGCACTTTATTATTCATTCGATTATTACCATCCTGATCTTGACCCATTGATTCGTCATAGGTTATATATTGTGTGATGAAATTCTTTTTTGCAGTTCATCCAGATAGTGAAGCATGCCCTCACGCAAATCCGGCCTGGCCAGTGCCATTTCAATATTGGATTCAATGAATCCGGGCACGTCGCCGACATCGTAGCGCTTACCCTCATAGGCATAGCCATAGACCTTTTCTTGCTCATTGAGCCGGGAGATAGCGTCGGTCAGCTGGATTTCTCCGCCAGAGCCGGTCCGCTGCTCAGCCAGAAATGAAAAAACGGCCGGCGTCAGAATATAGCGTCCGACAATGGCAATATTCGACGGTGCCTTGCCGGGAGCTGGTTTTTCGACAAAGCTGCGGATATCATATACCCGGTCCTTTGCAGCGGCCGGATCGATAATTCCGTAACGGGACGTTTGGTTGGCGGGCACCTGTTTCACCGCAATGATGCTTGAGTGCAGGCGTTCGAATTGATCGATCATCTGCTTCAGGCACGGCGGATCATTCTGAATGATATCGTCGCCAAGCAATATGGCAAACGGTTCGTCGCCAATGAATTTTCTCGCACACCAGACGGCGTGGCCGAGTCCTTTCGGCTCTTTCTGACGGATAAAATAAATATCGACCTGCGAGGTTTGCCGGACTTTTTCCAGTAAATCGAGTTTCCGGTCGGCCTTTAATCGTTCCTCCAGTTCGAAAGCATTGTCGAAGTGATCCTCGATCGCCCGCTTTCCTTTTCCGGTGACAATAATAATGTCCTCAATCCCCGAACGTACCGCCTCTTCGACAATATACTGAATGGTCGGCTTATCGACAACAGGCAGCATTTCTTTGGGCATTGCCTTGGTCTCCGGTAAAAAACGCGTGCCCAAACCTGCCGCCGGTATGACGGCTTTACGAACTTTCATTCCTTTTCACACTCCCCGCGAACTTTTTTCACAGACTCCTTGTCCAAACGCAGTTGGCCGTCTCGGCCAGCATCTGTAGTATACCGTAATATGTAACCAGCTAACGCAAGATCGGTAAATTTCCCAAATTAGTGTCTTGCATCGGCCGGGTCAGTAAGCAGCCGCAAGGCCAGCGCAGACCAGCTTTCCATTCGACCGATGATTTCATTCGAGCTCAGCTCAGCGAGCGAGCGCCAGCTCCCTGCCAGTTTATCTCGTTCCCTGACATGAACCGACGCTTCCTTGGGCAGATCGATCAGCGACAAAATGCCGATGTGTACCCGGCCGACTTCCGATTCATCATCATTAATCAAGCCGATCGTTCGTATTCCGGCATTGCCTGCACCGTCGACAATCAGCTCCTCATGCAATTCCCGCTCCAGATTTTTTTTCAGAATCCGTCGGAAATCCGTCTCGCCCTCAATCCGGTTCATGTGGCCGCCGACGCCGATCGACAGTTTATCATGAAGCCGCTGCTCCGCTCCGCCGCCGAGCCGCCGATAGGTAAAGAAACAGCCGTTCTGCCGCAACACCGCGTAAGGAATCGGCTGTTTATATGCCGTGTTCTCTTCCGCATCGCCGCGACGCATCGTCCGGTAGCCGGTTGCCATCTTTTTCTCATAGGCGGCAACCTTCTCCGGCGACTGTTCGGTTCCCTGAAAAGATGCGTCGCCAAATAGCCACTCACGCGCAACAACAATGATCGACTCGTCCATTTTTCCCATTTCTCCGTCTCCTCTGCAAAGCATCTCTTCCATCAGCCTGATGGAAATAACGAACGATGTCAAGTCGGGTCCGACGTTTTTTCATAGGCGGACGCACATCTCTCATTGTTGGGCGATTTATTCATCGCCATTTATCCCCGCCCGTCATACAATATCGTATCTCGTGATAAAGGAGTGACTTGAATGGGCAATTTCGGTTACGGCGGTTTTCCGTCTAATCAGGCGTACGGCGGTGCCAGTGACGATTGCGGCTGCGGGGGCGGATACCCCAGTTACCCGGTCGGCGGCGGTTACGGCGGCTACGGACATGGAAACGGATTTGCGTTGATTGTTGTTCTATTCATTCTGTTGATCATTGTTGGTGCGGCATTCGTTTGCTAACAATGACCAATCACCTAGGAAGCCCGGCGGATTTAACTGCCCGGGCTTCCTTTTTATTTTAGGCAAACATTATATCGCTCCGACTATGTTATATACCTGTCTCTTATACACATCTCCGAGCCCACGAGA
>UQRJ01000292.1 GCA_900543345.1 uncultured Sporolactobacillus sp.
GATGTCTTAGGGTCTCGTGGGCTCGGAGATGTGTATAAGAGACAGGTGCGGTGCACTGCTGCTTACGGCTGCCGATCTCGCAGCACGGATGCTTCATCCGCCCTTCGAAACACCGGTCGGTGCCGTTACCGCACTGATCGGCGTGCCTTTTTTCCTCTATCTGGCGCGCCACGCAGGGGAGGTTCACTGACCGATGTTCTGTTGGCTTGGGCAACGACACCGCGCCCTCATTGTCGCTTTCGGCTTGTTCATCGTCATTGCCGCTACCTTTTTGTTCGGTTTAAACAGCGGCTATCTTCGGCTGAGTCCAGCCGACGTTTTTTCCGTGCTGACCGGCGGCGGCAATCCGCAGCAACGGATGATCCTGATTCATTTCCGCTTGCCGCGGATGGCGGTGGCCCTGCTTATCGGTGCCGGCATGGCCGTTTCGGGAGCGATTCTGCAGAGTATCACGCAAAACGATCTTGCCGATCCAGGGATTCTCGGCATCAATGCCGGCGCGGGACTGGCCGTCGTGCTTTTTATTTTTATTTTCCAAGGGAATACAGCGGCGCTGGGACGGTTAGCGATTTTTCTCATGCCCTTTTTCGCGCTTGGCGGCGCCGCTGCCGCCGCGGCGGCAATTTATCTGCTCGCCCGGAACCGGCGCGGCGTGACACCGGTGCGGTTGATCCTCTCGGGTGTCGGTATCAACGCCGGCTTCTCCGCATTGATTACGATTCTACAGGTGCAGATGAATCCTCAAGATTTTATTCAAGCGACGATCTGGCTGTCCGGCAGCATCTGGGGAACCGACTGGCCGTATGTTGCTGCCGTCGCGCCATGGATGTTTTTCTTTATTCCAATGGCCTTTTTTAAGGCCAAAACGTTGTCGGCACTCGAACTTGGCGATACGGCGGCCACCGGACTGGGCATCCCGGTCGCCCGCGAACGCGGGCTTTTCCTGCTCATCGCCGTCGCACTGGCCGGTGCTGCCGTATCTGTGGGAGGCGGCATCGCCTTTCTCGGGTTGATTGTGCCGCACTTGGTCCGCCGGCTCGCCGGGCGGACGCGGCAGGCGTTGATTCCGCTCTCGGCACTGATGGGTGCCGGGCTGCTGCTCATCGCCGACACGGTCGCCCGAACGTTATGGGCACCGGCGGAAATTCCCGTCGGGCTGGTCGTTTCGGCAATCGGCGCCCCGTATTTTCTCTTTTTACTCTTCCGGGAAAAGCGACTGAAATGAGCAGAGGTGAACAACCCCATCCATAAAGCGAGTGGCTATCCTCCCAGTCACGGATTTTGCCGCCGGCGCACCGGGACAGGTGGGGACAGTTGAAAGCGGCCGTATTTGTACCTACGGCGACCAAGGTTTGGAGCTGATTACGGTGAACAGTCCGCCGGTGCGGCATACCTTACAGAACGATTGACTGATAAAATCTGGGAAGCAGTAGAAATTGATATTTGTAAAGGAAAAATTGAGGAGGATTGCGCGAGAGAAGGTAACCTCCGCGATCGCCAAAAATCGATGCGTGAAAATCAATCACCGTTTGCCGCTGCGACAGCAGCGTTGGGTCAACATCCTGCGGCCCGGTGCCCGTCATTTTATCGATACTAAAAAACGGCCTTACCGCGGGCCGTACCTTCCCTTCATTATTCCGCTTTCTTTAAAGCAAACAACATTTCCGCTTCGCAGGCAACGTCGCCGTCGACCGTCGCCACACCCTTGGCTTTGACAAAGCCGGTGCGGAAGCGAAGAATTTCCGATTCGAGCTGCAACTGATCGCCGGGGCGCACTTGCCGTTTGAACCGGCACCTGTCGATTCCGGCATAGAGGGGCACCAGGCCTTTCGTGCCGTTCTTATGAAGCACGGCAATACCGCTCACCTGGGCGAGCGCCTCAACGATTAGCACGCCGGGCATCACCGGATAGTCGGGAAAATGGCCGGTAAAAAACGGTTCATTGGCCGAGACATTTTTCACACCGACCGCCCGCTTGCCGTCTTCCACTGCCAATATTTTATCAACCAGTAGAAACGGATAACGGTGCGGTAAAATCTTTTTTATGTCATCGATAGTCAGCAACGCTTGTTCTCCTCCATCATCATTTTTCAACAAAATCAAGGATATGCTGCCACGTCTGCCAGTTGAAGACTTCCCACGGACTGCCGCCGCCGATCAGGCCGTAACCGATCATGGCACCGCCGACCAATGCCACGGCGCACATGCTGACAAGCAGCACAAGGCGCTGCCAGATCGGAAAGCGGCGCGGACGATAGGCAAAAAAGGGATTGTACAGCGGTGTTTCTTCCTGCTTCTTTTCCCGCCCGCTCGGCTTTGCTTTTTTTTCCGCTGCACGGGCGGCGGAATGTTCATCTTGGTTGTGATTGTTAGCCATATTGCCGCCTCTTCAGTCAGCGCAGCATGCCGTTGATCAGTCCGGCCATCTGATCGCTCAGCGTGATCGAACGGGCATTGAGCTGATAGTTATGCTGCAGATTGATCAGATCGGTCATTTCTTTCGTCAGATCGACATTCGAGTTTTCCAATTTTCCCTGGACAACCGATGTATCGTTTGCCGGGACCGCGCGAGCGACCTGATTGAGACCGATGCCCAGCCGACCGAGATCCGTCAGCGTGTACATGCCGCCTCCGCGGCTCTCAAGCAGTTGCGGGCGAAGAATCGTCACCCGGCCAAGCCGGCCGGCATTGATTCGGCGGCCGTTCGCCATGGTCGCCGTAATCGTTCCGGCACCATCGATATGTACATCGCTATAATGAGCGGGAAGTTCAATTGCCCGGCCGGCCGAATCGAGGACGGCTTGTCCGCTCTCCGTCAGTAAACGGAGACGATTAGCATCGGCCGGATCGGGTTCGGTGCGAAAAGCACCGCTGCGCGTGTAGGCCGTCCCCTCGCCGTTCGGCCCTGCGACCGTGAAAAATTGATGATCGGCGCTCAGCGTGACGTCCAGCGGATTATCGGTCTGCTTGATCGAGCCTTCCGCCAGATCCAACTGGGCGTCGCCGACCCGAGTGCCCGAGCCGGCCCGGATGCCGGAGGGGGTCAGGCGATTCGTCTGATCCGTCCGATCCTCGGTGGGATCCATGTTGCGGATTTGCTGAAAAAGCAGGTCGCTGAACTCGGCGCTCCGTGACTTAAACCCCGTCGTCCCTACATTGGCAATGTTGTCCGCTACGGTCGCCAATTGCTGCTGAATCTGACCGAGCGTCACGGCCGTTGCCATCATTTGTCGATTCATCTGTTTCACCCGCCCTTTTTTACTGCGCTTGCGTTATCGGCTGCGAATCCACCGCCGATTCGCATGATTTCTTTATTGGCAAACAGCGGTTCAGCCGTTAATGCGGCCAACCTGATTAACGGCTTTATCCAGCGTACCGTCTTGGAGCTGCAATACTTTTTGATTCGCTTCGAATGATCGATAGGCCGCCATCATATCGGTCATCGTCTCGTCGGCCGACACATTCGAACCTTCCTTGAAGCCCTGTTTCAGTGAATAGGCCACGTTATTCTGCCCGGTGGCTTCAGGAAGCCGGCCACCGCCGCTGAGTCGGAAAAGACCGCTGCCCTCTTTGACAAGACGGTTTGGGTCCGCTGCATAACCGATAGCAATCTGTCCCGCCGCGCCGCCTGCATCGGTCGTTATGGTCCCGTCGGCAGCCACCCGGAAC
>UQRJ01000293.1 GCA_900543345.1 uncultured Sporolactobacillus sp.
GAGATGTCTTAGGGTCTCGTGGGCTCGGAGATGTGTATAAGAGACAGACTCACGGGTGCCTGCTGGCTTCGGCCGCTGCTGACTGTTAAGGTACGCTTCCGCGAATGGACGCCGGTCGGTTCGCTGCGCCAACCGGTCATCGCAGCACTCGTCCGACGCGAACCGCAAAGTTGTGTGTTCAGCCAATGATTATGCCGCCTGTTTTGACTCATCCAGACAAGCTATTGTGGTCCGAACCTCCGGTAACAAAAGAAAAATTTTTACACTATTTGGAACATGTCTGGCCGGCGATGCGCCCGTTTCTTACCGGCCGACAGCTAACAGTCGTCCGCTGGCCCCACGGCATCGACGGCCCGTCGTTTTTCCAGAAAAATTGCCCGGATTACGCACCAGATTTTATTCGTACATCGGCGCGTGACGGGACAAACTATATTGTTTGCGACGATGCAAGGACATTGTTGTGGCTTGGTAATCAGTCCGCCCTAGAGTATCATATTCCTTTTCAAAAAGCGGAAGCGGATCGACCGGAGGAACTGGTCTTTGATCTTGATCCGCCAAGCCGCGCGGATTTCCTGCTGGCTGTCAAAGCTGCCCGCGAACTGAAGCGGATTTTCGATCAATTGGGGCTCGGCAGCGTACCGAAGCTGACCGGCAGCCGCGGCATCCAGATCCATCTTCCGCTCGGGCGTTCAGGGCCGAGCTATGCCGAAACGCGTTTATTTGCTTCCTTTGTCGCGCGAGCGGTCGTCGAACGCTTTCCGGCGGATTTTACCACAGAACGTTTGAAAAAAAACCGCGGCGACCGACTTTATATTGATTATGTGCAGCATGCTCCCGGGAAGACAGTCATCTGCCCATACTCTCCGCGTGGGAAAAGAGGCGCGCCGGTAGCCGCTCCGCTTTTCTGGGAAGAAGTGCGGGAAGGACTGGCGATGGCGGACTTCACAATGGACACCGTTCTGCGTCGGTTGGCGGCCGGTATCAATCCTTTTAGCGATTATTTTCGGCTGGAGAATGCGTCGTTCTCCCAAATCGTTACCTCGCTGAAACAGGCACAGTGGCAAGGGTGACCCCTTGAGAATGGATGAAGATGAAAAGGATGGAAAACGGATTGCTGCAGGCTTTTAGGATCGCCCTCATCTTTTTATCCTACAATCGGCCGATCGGGTAAACTGAGAAATTTACTCAAGCGAGAATGGAGAGAAAAGCGGCCTAACAACAAATAAATTTTTTGACGATATGCGTAATCTTACCGACTATCGGTATGGCCATAAAGAATGAAGATCTTGTCCGGTTGCCTGCCAGTTGTTGAAAAAGCAAAAGAGCACCGGTCAGGCGCCCCCTTCAGACGGAAACCGGGCTCTTCTTAGTCTGTCAGTGTCCGAATTCCGTATTAGTAGTAAAAAGCCGTACCGATGATCACAAGTAAAATGAAGAGAACGATCAACAGTGCGAACCCATTTTGACCTAATCCATCGCCTTTTACCGGAGCACCCATCCGCGTCCACCTCCCGCCTCAAGATAGTTCATTATATGACCGGCAGGCGGATGCGGACTGCACAATGGCCTATTCATGGCCGGGAAAGTCATCGGCGGGCCCGTACACGGAGCGTTTCCCCAATTGGTTTCTTTGAAGTAAGGCGAGCTTTTGTTATATAATAAAGGTGGAAGCGGTTCCAATCATGTTCCATAAGGAGAGTGGCTGAAAATGACGGCAGTTGGAGTTTTCGGTACGATCGTTTTCATTATCCCTGTGGTTGCCGCGATTTGGTGGGACAGATATCGAGCACATGCGCAAGAGCAGTAATACTAGTTGATTGACAGCCGGCGATTATCGCCGGTCGTACATAAATACGAAGCGAAAAAGTAAGAAAAAAGCCCGCTTCCCGATTTGTCGGGAAACGGGCCTCTCGGTTGTCGTTCAGTGATTATTCGCGTCCGGCCGGATATAGTAGCGGCTCAGAACGGCATTGGCACGATGATGTGAGAAATTAAACGATTGCCAGGGCGACGGGCGATCCAGTCGTTGCTTTCGCCAAGCCAGGTCACTTTCCACCCGTTCGGCAATGTGCGGATCTGCTTTGTGCAGCAGTTCGGTCATTTTCGGCACGGCGTCGTCGGAGAGCGTAGCGAGATAGTCGGTGTCGATTTTTCCGCTGCGGTGGTAACGATCAATGTTATAGCCGGCGATCAGCGCGTCGATGTTTGCGTAATTGATCAGTACGTAAGCGGCGACCGCGATTAGCAAGCTGCATTTGCACAGATTGACCCGCGGCGACCAAATTCGCAGGAATGCCGGCCACAGGAGCACAAACAGAAAGATCATAAACGCGTGGGTCAGCACGCGCAAGTAGGTAAATCCATACATCTGCTCATACAGATACATGCGGATAAAAGCGGAGACCAGCATAATCAGTGTGCAGAAGACGAGCAGTGATTCCATGATCCGTACGGTGGCGCCGCCTTTTTTTTCGCTGACTCTCGTGCCATAGAGCAGCGCAAGCAGAATGGTAAAATTAATCAGTGTCACGGCGACCAGTTCGAAAAAACCGCGGCGAGCATACTCGGCATAGGTTAGAGAGTCGGGGAGGCTGCCAAACAGGTAAGTGAACTGGATGAGTGTAAATAAGAGATAAATCGCATTGATGATAGTCAGTATCGTGAGCGATGTTACAGGATCGAGCACCGGACCGACCGCAACTGTGGACACGTGCTTCGGTCGCATATGACGAATTAGGCTCCACGTGTAGCTGAAGAAAAGTAACATGAACAGTACAATGAAAAGGAACTGCGGAATCCACGAGTACAAATCGATTTGATCGATCAGAGTCGGAATGTGCCCGACCAGTTGCTCAAATCGTTTGTCGGCTGAAGAAAGCAGAGAGATGATGACGATCAGCAGGGGAATGGTGACGACAATGCCTGTCAAGATGCCGGTGAGCGTGCGATGCCGGCGGAATGTCATATGTTCCGCCATAAATTTGCAGACGATGGCAAACGGCAGCAACATTCGGATCAATGGCCGACAAAAGATACCATAGAGAAGATTGGCAATGAAAGTCGGGAACTCCCAGAACGGTTTATCGTGCTTAAATGCCAAGGTTGTCTGCAGGACGATCAAAACGGGAATTGCCGCGACATTCAAAACAGCAAAAACCGGATCTGAAAAAAACAGATAAGTCAGTGAAAGCAATGCGACCGGGATTGTCAAAAAGGTTGCCAGATTATTTCCAATCCTAACGCGACCGCCCATATTCCAGAGAAACAAAAGGTAAAAAAGAGCGACAGCAATCGGTGCGGAGACGCCGATTGTTTTTTCGTAAAACAACACGTCGGCTATAATACCAAACAAAAGCGCAG
This sequence comes from uncultured Sporolactobacillus sp., assembly GCA_900543345.1. Lineage (GTDB taxonomy): Bacteria > Bacillota > Bacilli > Bacillales > Sporolactobacillaceae > Sporolactobacillus. The sequence continues at coordinate 3,361 of UQRJ01000293.1, forward strand.
TCAGGAAGAGGCGCCCGCTCTGATAACGTGGAAGGAGCCACCGGGTTCGTCCGCCATTTTGTACCGTCCATAAGTCGTCCATGATCATACACCTCACGAAACTTGAATTAAAGTAAAAAACAGACTCGGCAGCTATACATGCCGGTGGCCGGATATCTCGGCGGCGCCACCGGATCCGGCTCGGGTTAAGATCAATTTTGATTATAGCATAAATATTATTGAAATACAGTATAAAAATATTGAAAAACAATAAAATAATTATGCTATTCAATATATCAGGCAATATTAGGGACAAAAAAAG
>UQRJ01000294.1 GCA_900543345.1 uncultured Sporolactobacillus sp.
TCGGAGATGTGTATAAGAGACAGATGCTGAGCCTTGTCTACTTCGGACGGATGAATCCGTGCGACCTTGTCATTTTCGAGGTCGGACTCGGCGGGCGTCTGGACGCAACAAATGTCATTTGGCCGCTTGTCTCCGTGATCACCAATGTGGCAATGGATCATATGAAGTTTCTCGGCCATACAATCGCCGATATTGCCCGTGAAAAGGCGGGTATCATCAAAAATGGCGTCGGCATCGTGACGACTGCCGAACATCCCGACGCCTTGGCTGTGATTCGGCACGCGGCCAAGGCAAGACGGTCACGGCTGTACGTGTTGGGAGAAGCGTTTAAGATCACCCCCCGCGGGCATGATGAATCCGGCGAGTCTTTCAATTTTGATACGCTTTATTTTCACGGTAAAGATCTATTTGTCCAAATGAAAGGCCAACATCAATTAAAAAACGCGGCGGCCGCTTTAATGGCCGTCACCTATCTGAAAACGTATTTCGGCGTTCCTGCCGAGCCGGAAGAGATCCGTGCCGGCCTGAAACAAGCCGTCTGGCCCGGGCGCTTTGAGCAGTTGCCCGGAAAATTGTCGATTGTTCTTGACGGCGCGCATAATATCGCCGGAACGACGGCACTTGCCGAGACGATCGGCCGCTATTACCCGTCCCGGCGCGTCCATTTGCTTTATGCGGCGTTGAAGGATAAAGAATATAAAAAAATGATCCCGATCATTGAACGTGCGGTCTTCGACATCACCTTGACCACATTCGACTTTCCGCGAGCGGCGGACAGTCATATCCTCTATGAAGCGTCGCATCATGCGCGCAGATTTGAAGATGCCGACTGGCGGCACGCGCTTGAAGAACTGGCGGATCGGGCAGGAGCGGACGATGTACTGCTCGTTTGCGGCTCGCTCTATTTCATTGCCGTCGTCCGCCGGTTTCTGCTGCAGGCAAACGGACGTGAATTATTGCGGCACGGCCGTGTGTTCAGGTAAAATAAACCGTTGAATCTTTAGAAGCCAAACAATGGCTGATCCGGACGAATCAACGCGAAAAAAATAGTGGGCGAGGCGACAGAAACCCCGCTTCTTTTCATCGGTACCGTGCTACGCTGTGTAGAAGCAATCCGCGTAGATAGAGGGAGGCACCGATCCGGATGAAAAAGCGGGACAAGTCCGATGTCGTGATTCGTTTTAATGGCAAAGCACTGCCCTTAGATGAATGGTCAAAGAAGGAAGCGGCAGCCGACCGTGAACCGAAGCGGCGGCCGGTGGCAGCGCCGCAGCGGGAGCGGCTGCCCGATCGTCGGGTGGAAAAAGGACGAATTCCCCGGTTTGCTTCCTCCAAGCCGCCTCGTCCGATGCTGCGGCGGCGGTTGAAAAAAGTTGCCATGCTATTCTGGCTTCCCGGCGTGGCCGCCGTGATTGTCGGACTAGCAATCGGACTCAGCATGCTGACGTCGATTTCCGGCGCCGGACAAGCATGGAGCGGTTCGTCTCCCGCTACGTCGGACGCGGAAACAACGCCTGTGGAAGAGGTGAAAGCGGAAGATTTATCGCTTTCGCTCTATGTGCTGCAGGCCGGTGTATTTGCCAAACGGGAACGGGCCCTTCAGGTAGCACGTAGTTTTCGCAAGGCCGGTTATGCCGCCCTGACTGCCGGCACGAATCCGACGGCGGTTATGGTCGGAGCCTCGGAAACTCAAAGCGGCGTAAAACGGTTTTCCCAATACTTTGCGGGTCGGCATATCTCCGTATACACCAAGGAATTGCGAATCCGCGCTGACCAAAAGACCGCTCTGAAATCGGGGCGACGAGCGACCCGGCTGTTAAACGGAAAACGATTTGTTGAGACACTGCTTGGATTATCCGAAGCATCGATAGCGGGTAAAACGTTGCCGCGGCAAGAGATTGAACGATTAAAAAAACTTGCGCCAAACGTGAATCGCGGGGAAACAGACGCGCTCGCACGTTTTGAAACGGCGGCCTCCGCTACGTTGAATCAAGTTCCGTCCGCCACTCGCCGACCGGACGAAGCGGCCGCACAGGCACTGCGGCAATCGGCCTTGGAATTGATCGCTCTTTATCAACAGGCTGTCGGCGATTCCGGCTGACGCGGAAAAATTTCAATCAGTTTGCGATTTATTGTCATAAAAGGGGTAAAATCGTCGAAAATAATAAGGGAGTAGCGACGATTTTACTTCTTTTTTCTATTTTACGTTCTGCATGTTTCGCTCGAATGCACTATGTTAGTAAGAAAAGGCATTGGAACGGAGGCGTGCAGGATGAATGATCCGGTGATGATGAAAGATTTACCAGAGAATGAACGCCCGAGAGAACGTTTGATCCGTGCAGGAGCGGGGGCACTATCCGAGGCGGAACTGATCGCCATTTTGCTTCGTTCGGGTACTCGTCATGAATCGGTGGTCGACCTATCGAAACGACTCATTAGCACATTCGACGGACTGAAAAAACTGCGTGAAGCCAGCATCGAAGAGTTGGAGACAATCAACGGCATCGGCCGGGCTAAGGCGGTGCAACTGCTGGCCTGCTTTGAAATTGCCAAACGGCTGGCCGGTCCACCCGCTGGCGATCGCTTCACGATTCGTTCACCCGAAGACGGTGCCAATTATGTCATGGAAGGTATGCGGCTGTTAAAACAGGAAACTTTTGTCGCTTTATTTCTCAATACGAAAAATCAGGTAGTTCATCAATCCACTCTTTTTGTCGGCGGATTGAATTCGTCCATTGTCCATCCACGGGAAGTTTTTAAAGAAGCGGTTCGCCATTCGGCCGCTTCGATCATTTGTTTTCACAATCATCCGAGCGGCGATCCGACGCCGAGCCGTGAAGACTTAGATGTCACAAGGCGGCTTGTTTCGTGCGGCCGAATGCTGGGTGTGGATGTGCTCGATCACATTGTTATCGGCGACAAGCGGTTCGTCAGTCTGAAACAGAAGGGGCTGATGTCGTAGTATCCTTTGAAGCGCCACTATAATTTTCGCTTCAAGTAAGATATAATTAAACTTATGAGTTCTGCAAATTGAAGGGAGATTACATAGATGTTTGGCGGATTTTCGAGAGATATGGGGATTGATCTGGGGACGGCTAATACGCTCGTCTATCTGAAAGGAAAAGGGGTGGTGGTCCGTGAGCCTTCCGTAGTCGCGCTACATACCGATACGGGATTAATCGAAGCGGTCGGTACGCCGGCAAAGAAGATGATCGGTCGGACACCCGGCAATATCGTTGCCGTTCGGCCGATGAAGGACGGGGTCATTGCCGACTTCGATACAACGGCGACCATGCTGAAGTATTTTATTAACGAAGCGCAGAAGAAGCGTTCGCTGTTTTCACGTAAGCCGAATGTCATGGTCGGTGTGCCCTCCGGCATTACGGCGGTGGAAAAGCGCGCGGTCGAAGACGCGACGAGACAGGCCGGGGCTCGAGAAGCCTATACCATTGAAGAACCGTTCGCAGCGGCAATCGGTGCCGATCTTCCTGTTTGGGAACCGACCGGAAGTATGGTGGTCGATATCGGCGGCGGAACGACGGAAGTTGCCATTATCTCACTCGGCGGCATTGTCACCAGCCAATCGATTCGGATTGCCGGCGACGATATGGATGAAGCGATCGTTCAGTATCTGTCTCTTATACACATCTCCGA
>UQRJ01000295.1 GCA_900543345.1 uncultured Sporolactobacillus sp.
CTGGTTCAGTGAGAATGCTGGATCTCTGGTGGCTAACTTATTCTTGCAATTTGCCTTTATTATTCGGGCATGCTGGAGACCAGAAAAAATTTAGTTTTTGACCCGTTCAGCAAGCCCTATTTAGCGATTGACGGCGGTGGAACGAAAACCGATGCAATATTGTTTTGTGCCGATGGCCGGCTGGTTGGGCGAGCAGTCGGAGCGGGAACGAATCCGAACGGGATGGCTTTCGATCGAGTGACGGCTAATTTCCGCACTGTTTTTAGGCAATTATTTACGGCGGAAACTCCCGCTGAGCTGTCCGGATGTTTTGCCGGTTTGTCCGGTTCGGATCATCCGCAGCTGATGAAAAAACTGGCGGCAAGTTTGCGGGCAGCCTGTCCGGTTCCGCTCCGGCACCTGGAGATCGGTAACGACGCGATGAACGCGTTGTGGAGCGGCACAGATGGCGGTCCCGGACTGGTCGTGATTGCCGGGACGGGATCGATTGCGTTTGGAATGAAACCGGACGCAACATCATTCCGGATCGGCGGTTGGGGTTACTTGTATGGCGATGAAGGCAGTGGTTACGATATCGGCCGTGAAGCGATCCGACAGGCACTGAGAACCGTCGACGGCAGAGAAAAAAGGACGCTGCTGACGGAAGCAATCTGTGCTTATTTTCAGGTGGAGAAGACTGCCGATATCGTTCCGCCGGCGTATCGTTGCGATAAAAAGGTCGTTGCCGGTTTAGCACCGGTCGTCGCTCGTATAGCAGCGGCAGGAGATCCGCCGGCCGGCCGAATTCTCGACAAGGCGGCACAGAACCTAATCGAGTTGGTTCGCAGCGGCCTGTCCCGGTTCGAGCAAACGCCGATGGTTGTTTTAGCCGGCGGGCTGTGGAAATGTACTGCGATTCGCCAACAAGTGCAGGCCGCTGTTAATGTCCCGGTTGTCTTGCCGGACTGTCCGCCGGTATACGGATCGGCAGTCCGCTGCATCCTGCGCTGGGAACAGCGGGATACCGCGGTGTTCGCCCGTCTGAAAAAACAACTGTCGGTCGACAACAATCGGTAAAATAGTTGTGATCAAGGGAGAGTAAACACTAAATTACGATGCTGAAAAGCTGTGGCAATGCTCCGATTGTCTGACTACAAGGGGCGGCCGGCGATCCTCTGCACAAATGATTTTGCGCTACACGAATGCTAAGATATCCGGCGATCAGGATAAGAGATTCCGCTATAAAAAGAGGGCCGGCGAAGCGTCGGCCCTCTTTTCGGGGCGACTTTCACGGATTCGGGGCCACTCTTTTCGATCGTAAAAAGGGGAGGGCCCTCTTATTTAAGAAAAAGACGACTCGGAATTCATAAAATGAATTGAAGCCGTTTTTTTTGATCGTGCCATTCAGTTGTTCTGAAAATATACAAGCTTTTCAGTGGCCTTCGTTGAATTTAGGAAGCTTTTTTTCATAATAACGCTTTGCTTATTCCGAGGAATAAGGCGAGTCCTTCCGCAAGAGAATCCTCATCCATTTTAAAATAAGGACTATGATGCGGCTGATCCGATCCTTTTAGCATATTTTTTGTGCCGACAAAGATGAAGCTTGACGGTACATTAAATGAATAGAAAGCAAAATCTTCACCGGCCAACGTCGGGGATAGATGAACGATTTTATGACTCCCGAGATATTTTTTAATCACTCGTTCGACTAAGTCGGTAGCCGCTTTATCGTTGACCAATGGAAGTGATGGAAGCTCGCCGTCCGGTAGATCATCTGTTTCAAAATGTAAGTGATACGAAGCGTGATATAAATGACACAGATTAGCCAATATCTCCGCTATGCCTTTTTTTATTTGTAGGAGTATTCGCCGATCAAGAGTGCGAATGGTTCCGCCAAATTTTGCCGCAGCGGGAATGACATTATTATTTGTTCCGCTTTGAATATAAGTCACTGAAAAAGCCTTGGCAGCAATCGGATCAATTCGTCTGTTCATCCATTGATTGATGGTGGCTATGCTATTCACAGTGATATTGATCGGATCGATGGTTTCATTGGCCTTCCCCGCATGTCCGGCCTTACCGTTAATCTGAACATCAAAGGCTTCACCTGCCGCCATGGCGGGGCCATAAATAATACCGAATTTTCCAGTTTCCAGCGGTGACCAAATATGTAAAGCAAAAGCTTGATCGACGCCGTTTAAAATACCGGTATTTAGCATCTTTCTTGCGCCACCAACCTCCTCGGCCGGCTGGAAAACAAATCGAACTTCACCTTGTATATCCTTTTTGTATCGGCAAAGAATCTTTGCTAGAGCCAGAAGAATAGCGGTATGACCGTCATGCCCGCACGCATGCATGACACCGCTGATTTTTGACCGGAAGGGCAGTGCCGTTTGTTCCCGAATTGGGAGGGCATCGATATCGGCCCGAAAAAGAATGGTTTTTCCCGGCAACGCTCCTTTTAGATAGGCCACCACTCCGGTTTCCGTTGGTCTTTTGATAATCAATCCGGAAGCAAAAGTTTTCAACTGCTGATAAATAAAATCTGACGTGTGATATTCTTGGAAAGATAATTCCGGATGCTGATGTAAATAACGGCGCCACTCGATCAGTTCTTCCTTTACCTGATTGATATTTTGTTTGATATCTAGTTGTTCCATGAGCTGATCGTCTTTTCATTTTTTTTTATTTTCCCGAAGACTTCAGTATTTAAAAGCAGGAACGTAAACACCGTCGTAAAGCTTCTTGATGGTATTGGCGACTGACGCCGTATGGTAGGCCTTGACTACTTTTTGGTAAGTACGATTATTTTTATCGGCTTCTCGAGCAACGATCACGTTAATCCACGGCTTATTATTCGGATCGTTAAGGTCAGGTTTAATACGATAAATAGCATCTTTCACCGGGTTCATCTTATTATCGATAATAAAATTACTATTCGTAATACCCGCTGCGAAATTGGAAAGGAGACTGGGAATTTTAGCGGGATCGACTTCGACGATTTTAATTTGTTTTTTGTTTTCGACGATATCTTTTACAGCCGGAGAGTATCCTTTACTCGGATCAGTTTTTATCAATCCGGCACTCTCGAGAACTTTCAGTGCCCGTCCGGCGTTCGTCGTGTTGTTGGGAATAGCGATTTTATCTCCCTTTTTGATCTCATTGAGATTTTTAATTTTCTTCGAATAGACATTTAAGGGGACAATATACGACCGGCCGATAACGGTAAATTTATAACCTTTTTGTTTTTCTTCCTGATGCAAAAACGCGTAATGTTGAAAAGCGGTGAGATCGAGTTCTTTGTTGGCCTGTGACCGATTGGCAATAATTCCATCCGTGAATTTAACTAATTTAACTTGAATATTTTCTTTCTTTAAGTTCTTATTCACTTGCTTCCAGATTGGATCGTCACTATTTCCGACGACGCCGACTTTGATCTGCTTCACTTTGTCCGACTGACCGTTTGTTGCCGATGAGCCGCAGGACGCAAGCACCAGTAAACCACAGAGTATAAAGAATAAGCCACTTAATTTAATCAATTTGTTCATCAGATCCATCTCCTCAATTAATGTGTTGTTTTTTTAGCAATCAGTGTGCCGACTAGTTGAACAATGCTTACGATAATGAGCAACTGTCTCTTATACACATCTCCGAGCCCACGAGAC
>UQRJ01000296.1 GCA_900543345.1 uncultured Sporolactobacillus sp.
CGAGATGTCTTAGGGTCTCGTGGGCTCGGAGATGTGTATAAGAGACAGGTTTGACGGCGCGTTCCAATATTCGGATGACAGCGCCTTCTGGCCGTTCACCGTTGCCTTCATCCGGATTCTCTTTCGGCGTAATACGTACAATGACCGTATCGCCGTTCATTGCACCGTCGAGATCGTTCGGGCCGACAAAAATGTCCGACTTCTGAACCGACTGATCTTCGTTATCGGGAATGACAAACGCAAACCCTTTCGGATGACACTGCACTCGCCCTTTCATTAAATTCATCCGTTCAAGCAAGCCGTAAGTTTGCGACCGGGTGCAAATAATCAGTCCCTGTTTCTCCATCTCTTTCAGCGTTTGGGAAAATTCCTCCGGACCCCAAGGCCCGTTTTTTGTAATTGCATCCTGGAGTTCGTGCTGTTTCATCGGTCGATAAGTTTCTTTTCGCATAAAATCCAGGATCTCTTGAATGCGCTCTTCCGCCATTAATAAACCTCCCTGTTTTTAGGAAACAGACCAATCCAGGCTTTCAAGAAACGCATAGACATCCTGGTGCAACATTGCTTTTTCTGTTCCTAACGTAATGACATGGCCGGATTTTTCATACCATTTCAATTGTTTTTGCGTTGAATGAATGTCGTGATAAATAATGTTTGCACCGGACGGATCGATCATCTCGTCACGGGACGCCTGAGCGATGAAAGCCGGAACATAGATGCGACCGAGATTTTGACGGACCATGTGAATCAGTCCGGCCATAGCCGCAAGTAATGGGGGAATCTTATTCCGAATCCGAGCGATCTCCGTTGCGATTTCCTCCGGTTTTTTCCCCTCATAATGCTTGTATGTTTCCATATAACGCAATACGCCGCGATAAAGCCGATCGCCGTTTTCACGATAGGCAGGTGCGCACATCGACACGATACCCTTTACAGAGAAAGTGTATCCACATTTTAGTGAAAATACCCCGCCGAGTGACAAACCGCCCACTGCAATTTCCGGATAACCGGCCTGCTTCAGGAACCGAACCGCCCGGGTCACATCTACCCACCAATCGGCAGGTCCCGTTCTTACCAATTGTTCCGGCGGGACGGCATGTCCCGAATAATGAGGACCATAACACGTATAACCGTGCCGATACAGATACTTGCCAAGCTGGCGCACATCCGCCGAATTGCCCGTAAAGCCATGCAGAAGCAACACTGCGCGTCGTCCGCCCTCAAAAAAAAACGGCTTCGGAGGCCTGACCCTACCCACTTGCTTTTCCTCCTCCGATGATCCGTCAATATGTCAATGGCGGACAATTAGTCAGGATTTATCTGTTTCTTCCTAATGTTACCTTCTATTATACGCTATCCTTCGGCCCAGGTCTAAAAAAGGGCCGACAGACGAAAAAACCGGAGGGCGGCGTGCACCGGCCGTCATTCCGGTTGAGATCGGACGTTTAATAGTGATAGAAATAACCGATTAAAAACGCACTGGCAAAAAACACGAGTGAAAAGAAAATTGTCAAGCGATTAAGTCCAACTTCGATTCCCCTTGCCCGCTGTTTGCTGAATAGCTGTTCGGCTCCGCCGGTAATTGCTTCGGAAAGCCCGTCGCCGCGACTTCGCTGCATCAAAACGAGCACAATTAAAATGATCGCAGAGATAACCATCACAATTGATAAAATTGTATGCATCTTGCACGCCCCAATCTTCGGCTCTTAGGCAAATTCATCAATTCTAATGTAACACACGGGGGAAGGCGCTGCAACTGCCGCCGGATCACTGATTGAGTCAAGTATTTGTAGGCAGGAATTTTCGCACGCCAAAACGCAGTTAGATTTGTAAGCGAGTTCACGGCAGTGGAGGGCTTCCCTGGTGAATCGCTGTCGTTTTTTAAAAACCTTGTAAAGCCGTTAATGCGCTGTACACGGGGATGCTCGCCTTTCCTTGTAGATACGGTAAGTTTCCTCGGATCTCTTCACCCACCGTGTGGGCGATCTTTTCCTCGTAGTGCCTGGGTGGCTTCTCTTCTGCCGGTTCCTCTTTCCAGCGCGCCATCCGCCCGAACAGCGTCTGAATCGCCAGCTGATCGAAGCACGCCACCATGCCCGTCATCATCGCCTGTTTGCCTTTTTCCACCCAGCTGCGCCCGTGTTTCAACCGTTTGGCAAACGCGCTCATCGTCCCCTCCGCGCTCCCCATGGGCCGCATGCCGGTCGTCTCTATCCCTTGATCGGCCAGCCATTTGCGGTAATCGCCCAGGGCTTCCGGATACTGTTCCAGCTGTTTGATGAGTTGATCCAGCTGCTCTTCTTTCTTCTCCGTGCCGAGGGTGCCCACCGCGCTGTTCAGCTCCGCCAATAAACGTTTTCCCTTATAGCTGGCCAGTGCCTTTTTCATCGGTACAAAACGTGGATGGTCGCGAAACAGTCGGCGAATCTCCCGAGCGACATGAAAGCGGTCAATTGAGAAGAAGGCCCGATCCCGAAAATAGTCCCGACAGGCCGTGATCCAGGCTGCTCCGTCGCCATTAATCACCAGTCTGTGCACCGTCGGATCATAAGCATAATGAGCGATCAGAAAGTCCTCAAAAGCTTCCCAAAAGGGCTTGCCTCCGCGATAGATAAAATGGCGTTTGTTCTTGAGCCGGACGCGTTTTCCGTTCACCTCCCAGCCCTGATGAACCGCCGCGATTTTCTCTTCTTTGCCTCGCTTTCCTTTTCCCTGATGTTTTACATACAATCCGTCGACTTCGACAAACAACACCTGCCGCTGAACAGGCTCACGGGCTTTGGGAAGCGCGGAAATCTCCAGCAGATGTTGCCGGATGGTCTCGTGACTCATACCCTGGTAGCCCAGAAAAGTTTCGAGTGCCTGGGCCGCCTTTCGATAGGATGGCCCCTGAATGGCCAGCTCGATCGCTGCCTCCTCGATCATCGGACTCAAGTGAGCGGCCTTTGCCAGGTTCAGATAGCGATCCAGCAGGTAGACACAGCCGCCATCCGTGCGATCACGGTAATACGTGCGCTTCATCCTCAGTTCCCCGAAAAGGCTGGTGAACGAAAGCGGTCGCTTGCCCAGCAGGCGGTAGCGCCTTTTATCCCGTGCCTCGGCGATCTGTTGATCGATCTCTTCGAGCAGACGTTTCATGACAACGGAGAAAGTTTCCTGTAATTGTCGCCAAAGCAGCTGCTCCAGCTGTTTTAAATTCGGCCAGTCTGTGCTATTCTGTTGCATATGGATCTCTCCTTCGAATCTGGTTTAGAACGCCTTTGATTCTACCAAGGAGGGATCCTTTCTGCCTGTTAGGTTGCTCACGCTCCCTACCGCGCTTCCGCTTGGTCCCCTGTGCTTCCATTTAACGGCATTCGCCATTAAATGGAAGCACAGGCTTATTTTCCGCCTACAAATATTTTACTCCTACCAATGGCATACCTTTTTCGTGTCATGGAGTATCCGGCGGGACAATAGAATAGGACGAGGTGATTGCGTTGGACCATCGGCTCGTTGTCTTTCTCCTTTATATTTTGCTGTTTCTTCTCGGCATGGGTGTGATGACCGGCGGGATGCATCATCTGGTCGGCAGCAGAATGCGCTCGGCACTCGAACTGTCTCTTATACACATCTCCGAGCCCAC
>UQRJ01000297.1 GCA_900543345.1 uncultured Sporolactobacillus sp.
AGATGTCTTAGGGTCTCGTGGGCTCGGAGATGTGTATAAGAGACAGCTCTTGTACGTTTCACGGCCGATGCCGGACTTTTTGTAGCCGCCGAACGGAGCGCCGGCCGGCAGCTGGTTGTAAGTGTTGACCCACATCCGGCCGGTGCGTACGCCGCGGGCGACACGGATTGCTTTGTTGATGTCCTGCGTCCAGACGGCACCGCCCAATCCATAGTCGGATTCATTGGCGAGTTTAATGACATCGTCGGCATCTTTGAATTTAATAACCGTTGCTACCGGTCCGAAGATTTCTTCTTGGGCGATGCGCATGTTGTTTGTCGCATCGGCAAGCAAGGTCGGAGCCATGAACACCCCTTTATCGAGGCCGTTTTCTGTTAGTCGCTTGCCGCCGGTGACAACTTTCGCGCCTTCTTCTCTGCCGATCTTGACGTAGCCGAGGATCTTATCCAGCTGACGTTCGTTGATCTGGGCGCCCATCTGAACGCCCTCTTTCCACGGCAAGCCCACTTTGACTTTTTCAAAGGCATCTTTCAACGCACCGAGGAACTTGTCGTAAATGTCCTCTTGGATAAAAATGCGCGAACCGGCGCAACATACCTGGCCTTGATTGAAGAGAATGCCGAGCTGCGCACCTTCAATTGCCCGCTCCCAGGGGGCGTCGTCGAAGAAGATGTTGGCCGACTTGCCGCCCAGTTCAAGAGTGGCGGGAATCAAACGCTTTGCGGCGGCCTCGGCGACTTCATAGCCGACTTGCGTTGAGCCGGTGAAGGCGAGTTTGGCGAATCCCGGATGATGCAGCATGTAATCGCCGGAATCGGAGCCGCGGCCCGTGACGACGTTGACGACGCCGGCCGGGAGCACCTTATCGAGCAGTTTGGCGAGTTCAAGCAGGCTCAGCGACGTGGAGGAAGACGGATGAATAACAACCGTATTGCCGGCCGCAATTGCCGGAGCGATTTTCCATGCCGCCATCAATAGCGGGAAATTCCACGGAATAACCTGCCCAACGACGCCGAGCGGTTCCTTCAAGTTTATGGTCAGTGTATTTTCATCGAGTGCATTGGCCGTCCCTTCTTCGCCGCGAATAATACCGGCGAAATAACGGAAATGATCGGCACTTGCCGGAACGTCAACGCCCTTTGTTTCGCGGAGCGGTTTGCCGTTGTCGAGCGTTTCGACTAAAGCGAGGTGGTCGGTATGCTCATCGATCAGATCGGCCACTTTCAACAGCAACTCACTCCGCTCTTGAACGCCGACCTTTTTCCACGATTCGAAAGCTTTTGTTGCCGCATCCACTGCTTTATCGACATCGGCATGGCTGGCATTGACAAATTCGGTCAGCTTTTCGCCATTACTTGGGTTATAACTGGTGATCGTGCGGTCTTCGGTGCTATCCACCCATTTGCCGCCGATATAGAGCTTGTATTCGCTATCTACCGCTTGGTGAAGATCGGACTCTTTGACGCTCATGCAAAACACCCTTTCTATGAATAACATTTTGTGATGCATCGTCATTACATTTTTTATTCTAAAACATACACCCTGAAAAAGAAATGAAAACGCTCTACAGGTCGGATCGAGGGCATACAATTTGTTTTCTGATGGACGGGCCGGCTTTGCGCGTCTTTTCTATTAAGCATATAATTATTTTGACATTGAAAAATGCAGAGGGGGAAACGGAATTGGCAAAAGAGATCTCTTCATCATTGGTTGCGAAATTTTCCGATAAAATCAATTCAAAACCGAAAAACAAGATTATCAAAGCTGCCGTGATTCAAAACGGCATTAATAAGGCAACGTTGAATAACGATTCGATGATTGCGATGAATCCGGTATTTTCCGAAGAAATCGACACCGGTAAAGTAACCAACCAGAAAATGAGCGGTCGTTGTTGGATGTTTGCGGCATTAAACACGTTCCGCCATCGCCTGAACAAGCAGTTTAATTTAAAAGATTTTGAGCTTTCCCAGAATTTTACGCTGTTCTGGGATAAGTTCGAGAAATCGAACTATTTTCTTGAAAGCATCATTAAAACCGCCAGCGAGCCCTTGGAAGGCCGGCTCGTGTCCTGGTTGCTTGAGACGCCGCAGCAGGACGGCGGGCAGTGGGATATGCTCGCTGCGATCATCGATAAGTACGGGATTGTCCCGAAGCAGGCCATGCCGGAAACATTCCAAAGCAGCAATACGCGGGTACTGAACGAGCTGATTAACGCAAAATTGCGCGAAGATGCCGGACAGTTGCGGACGCTGCATGAAAAAGGAAAGGCAAAGGCGGATTTGGAAGCGGCCAAGGAGGATATGCTGGAAGACATTTATCGGATATTGGCCTTTTCACTCGGCGAACCGCCGAAAACATTCGACTTTGAGTATCGCGATGAGGATCAGAAAGCGTTTCACCGGGAAATCGGTATCACGCCGAAAGCCTTCTTCAAGAAATATGTCGGTTTGAACCTGAATGATTACGTCAGCATCATCAATGCGCCGACCAAAGATAAACCGTATAAAAAGACCTATACTGTACAATATCTTGGTACAGTGGTCGGCGGTCGGCGGATTAAATACCTGAATGTCGACATGGAAACTTTAAAGAGCCTGGCGGTCAGCCAGATTAAAGATAAAGAAACGGTCTGGTTCGGCTGCGATGTTGTTAAGTATGCCGATTCGAAGCTGGGCATCATGGATAAAGATCTGTATGATTATGATACGGCGTTCCACACGACGTTCAACCTGAGCAAGGCGGATCGCCTCGATTTCCATCACAGCTGTTTGACTCATGCCATGGTGCTGACCGGCGTTAATCTCGTGAATGGCAAACCGAACCGCTGGAAAGTCGAGAACAGCTGGGGAGAGGAGCGCGGTCACAAAGGTTATTTTGTCATGAGCGACAAGTGGATGGATGAATTCACCTACCAGGTTATCGTGAATAAAAAATATCTTTCCGATGAACTGAAAACCGCTTATGACCAGGAGCCGATTGCACTGAAACCGTGGGATCCGATGGGCGCACTGGCGTTAATGCGGTAATTGCTTCGTATCTCGGTAAGATGTCCGTAGCTGACGGCTGCGCGGGCATCTTTTTTTTGCCTGCCGGTGAGATGAAAGTTTTTTGCATAATCGCTGCAAAACAATTAGAATAAAAATTAGGGATAAGTTCCGATGATCGGGAACATGAATGAATAAAAAGGAATACAGTTATGGACCTGCTTATAAATTACTTGAAGAAGCGATCGGTGAGGCGCGTCTTGATATTTGCGCTGTTGATTTTGATGCTCTATTTGATGCGGAGCATGATCGATCTGCTTCTGCTCACCTTTATTTTTTCCTTTCTCGTCGATCGTCTCGAAATGTTCGTGCATCGGAAACTGAGGCTGCCGAGACGCCTGATTGTGATTGTACTCTACATTCTGATTGGTTTGGCCATCTATGCGGCGTTGACCGTTTATTTACCGATTATTGCCGATCAGACCGTACAATTATATCATTCAACCGTGAAATCATTTAAAACGTTTCACGACTCGTTCATCATGACGGCGATACTCGATCAGCTGAAGAAATACAACATTGAAGCCTATTTGCTGTCTCTTATACACATCTCCGAGCCCACGAGACCCTAAGACATCTC
>UQRJ01000298.1 GCA_900543345.1 uncultured Sporolactobacillus sp.
AGATGTCTTAGGGTCTCGTGGGCTCGGAGATGTGTATAAGAGACAGATTTACAAGATATGGGGGGTTAACAAAATGAGAAAGAGATTTTTTTACGCAATCACGGCATTGATCATGGTGCTGGCAATGGCGCTGGCCGGTTGCTCGTCGGGCAGTTCGGACAATTCAGGCAGCGGCAACAAGACTCTGGTCTTCGGCCGCGGCGCCGATACGACATCGCTGGATCCGGCAACGGTCACCGACGGCGAATCGTTTCGTGTGACGCAGAACATTTATGAAACGCTAGTTTCCTACGATTATGCGCATCAATCGACTAAGGTGAAGCCAGGCTTGGCGAAAAGTTGGAAAATTAGCAGCGACGGCAAAACATATACTTTTACATTGAATAAGGGCATTAAGTTTTCCGACGGTTCGGCATTTGATGCCGACGCAGTCGTTTATAATTTCGACCGCTGGATGAATGGCAAAGCATCGGGCAAGTTTGCTTACTTCCCGTCGATGTTCGGCGGCTATAAGGGCGACAAGGCACTGGTCATCGACAGCGTGACGGCGCCCGATAAGAATACCGTTGTCTTTAAATTGAAACGTCCGTCCGCACCGTTCCTGCAGAACCTGGCTATGTCGCCGTTCGCGATCGCCAGTCCGAAGGCGATCAAGAAATCCGGCAGCAAATTCGGCACGAGTGCGGCGGTCGGCACCGGTCCCTATGTTTTCAAGAGTTGGAAGAAGAATAACACGATTACGTTGGAGAAGAACAGCCATTACTGGAAAAAAGGCCTGCCGAAAACGGATTCGATTGTCTTTAAAGTCATTCCGGACAACGGTGCCCGGCTCAACGCCTTAAAGAATGGCGAAATCGACATCATGGACGGCCTGAATCCGAGCGACATCGACGGCCTGAACAGCAATAAAAACCTGAAAGTTTATTATCGTCCGCCGATGAATATCGCTTATCTCGGCTTTAATGTCACCACCAAGCCTTTTGATAATAAGAAAGTCCGTCAGGCGCTGAACATGGCAGTCGACAAGCAGGCGATCAACAAAGCGTTCTACAATGGGGCGGCGCAGCCGGCAAAAAATCCAATGCCTCCGGTGCTGCTCGGCTACAATAAGAATCTAAAGGATTATACGTACGATCTGAAGGCGGCGAAGAAGCTGCTGGCCGAGGCCGGTTATCCGCACGGATTTAAGACCACGCTGTATACAATGAGCAATCCGCGCGACTACATGCCGCAGCCGAACAAAACGGCCGAAGCGATTCAGTCCAGCTTCGGCAAGATCGGCGTAAAGGTCGAGATTGAAAACGTCGAATGGTCGTCTTATATTGAAAAACTGATGAAGGGCGGCGCGCCGATGTATCTGATGGGATGGATTGGCGATAACGGCGACCCGGACAACTTCCTGTACACGCTGCTTGATAAAGACAGCATCGGCACGAACAACTTGTCGTTCTATAAGAATGATCAGTTGCACAAAATACTGATCGACGCTCAGTCTGAAACGGATAAGGCGAAACGTGCAGCACTCTACGAAAAAGCCCAGGAAATTATTCACGAAGATGCGCCTTGGGTACCGCTGGAATACGCCAAGGCGGCAATGGCTGGTAAGAGTACGATCTCCGGCTACAAGCCGAGCCCGACTGGGACGGAACCGCTGGACAATGTGACAATTAAATAATATCGCTGTAAAACGGTTCATAAAAAGGCATCGTCTTTCGCCATTCGGCGGAAGGACGGTGCCTTTTTGCTAACGGTCGCTAGCTATGAAAACCCGCTGCCCTTAGTGCCGCGGCGTTCACGGCCAACGGGATCGGCGTGAATTCGTGATTCCCTGCCAAATGCCGCCCTGAACGTTGCCCCTTATGACTGCTGCCGGTAGTAGAATACGGCCAGTTGCGTGCGATCGCGCAGGTTCAGTTTTTCCAGAATGGTGCTGATGTAGTTGCGGACGGTGCCTTCACTGAGAAATAGTTTGCCGGCGATTTCCCGATTGGACAGTCCTTTAGCGACGCAGTGGATCATCTCCGTTTCACGCCGGCTCAATCCGAAACGGGTGAAGTCCGCCCTTGCACTGCGCTTCATCAACGGAGGGATCTTATTGACCACAGCATCGCCGAACACACTCTGGCCGCTGGATACCGCTTTGATGGCCGGGACGATGCTTTCGTAGTTTTGCTTGAGAATATAGCCTTTGGCGCCGATACGCAGCGCTTCGATGATGTATTCGTCGTCGGAAAAGGTGGTAAGAAACAGAATACGGGCGTCCGGGTCCTCGCCGAGCAGCGTCTTGGCCGCCTCCAGTCCGGTCATGCCTTCCATCCGGATGTCGATCAGCAGCACGGAAGGGCGGAGCCGGCGATAAAGCGCGACTGCCTCAGTGCCGGAGTAACCGCTGCCGACAACGTGAACGTCGGGATCGGCTTCCAGAATGGTTTTTAGTGACGAGACGGCCAGCCGGTCGTCGTCGACGATTACAACGTCCATTGCTATTTCTCCCCCTTCGGAATGGTTATAAAAAGCTCAAAACCGTGCTCGGTGCGGATCGTCATCACTCCGCCCAGTGCCTCGATCCGATCGTGCATATTTTTCAAGCCAATCCCGCCGGTACGCGGTGGGCGGCGCACATGACCGTTATCGGCGATGATCAGTTGGTAAAAAGCGGGATGCTCACGCAGCGTGATTGCAGCTTGCGTCGCATCGGAATGACGAATGATATTGGATAGCGCTTCTTTAACAATCGGCATCACGGCATTGGCAATCTGGCTATTTGGCGGACGGCGGACCGTGTCGTCGAAGTCGACCGGGCAGAAGCGGAATTTGTCGATTAAGCGGGCGATGCCGGCGTGGAGATTGATCGACTCGTCGTGCAGATTATGGACGTTTTTACGAATGCTGTCCATTGCTTCGGACAGCGTTGCCTTCAGTTCAGTGAGCGGTGCCCGATTGTCGTTCTTCGTGACGGCGAGCAAAGCACCGGTTTGCAGCAGTGCCCGTGACAATAAATGCCCGACGTTATCATGTATTTCCCGGGCAATTCGGTTACGTTCTTTCAGGGTAGCCATGGTCAATTCGCTGTCCTGCCGGGCAAGCAGGTCCTGATTTTGCCGCTGCAGCCGCAACGTCATCTCGCGCATCGAATCGCGGAGCCGGAAATGCTCCCGCCGCAGTTTATCGAAAGCTGCCGAACGCCGCCGCAGCACTGCGGCAACGAGGAAGAGCACGGCAACGGCAACGGTTGTCGAATAGCCTATCTGTGCTACCGAGGCGGCAAACGGCGGAAGAGCGCCCAAGACGATCCATTGTTCCGGCGAATAAAGTGAGTCATAGACGAGTAGCGGCAGGAAAATGCAGGCCCAGGGGACGGCCAGCGCATAGGCGGCAAATGCCGCCGTCAACAGTGCGCAGATACCGGCTCGGTTGCTGTAACTGAGCAGGCAGGAGACAGCGACGGCGATCAGCACCGGTACGACGTCGTCGGTAAACGGATGCCCGGTCAAGTAGATCGTCAACGCGCAGACAAACAGCATCGCTTTATCGGCAATGATTGCTTTTGTCGTTGCTTCCGCCCCCCCCTCGTATAATAAGTTTTGAACTTAATAGTCACTCCCTGTTCAGCTCGGGTA
>UQRJ01000299.1 GCA_900543345.1 uncultured Sporolactobacillus sp.
GGCAGCGTCAGATGTGTATAAGAGACAGTTCCTGTAACACATGGCGTACCGTTCGATCCGTGCCGTCGACCCGCAGATGCCCTCCCTTATACTTGATCGCCGACAACATGCGATGTGACACGTGCAACTCTTTGCGTAAAAAATCACGCAGTACCATTCCTTGATTATTCCGGTCGATCGTCACGTTAATCCTGCCGCGCTCTTCTCCCGCCGATCCACGTTCTAACTCAAAAACCATTCACTTCATCGCTCCTTGCTTTAGCCGATAAACGCGTCCCGGACCCGCCGCCAGAACGGCAGCGGCCGAAACCGGGCAAAACGAATTTTTTCTTTAGCAACGCCGCACTCAATCTGCCTCACATCATCGTGAAGCGACGACAGATGATCAATACTCAGCATAAACTGCCGATTGTCTACCGGCCGGATCTGGCACGGATGATGCTTTGGCAGAATGACCGGCGAACCCAGCGTGCGAAAAATCCGATTGTTGATTGACGCAATTTCCGTCAACTGAATCGACGCCAACGACGGATGAATAATCGCACCGGACAGGCCTTTATTATAAGCGGTTGAACCGGTCGGGGTCGAGAAACACAGGCCGTCGCCGCGAAAGCTCTCAAATTTCTCATCACGGATATAGACATCCGCCGCGAGCAAACCGCTGCCGCTGCGAATCGTACACTCATTCAACGCCAGATAGGTGTCCTTCTCTTTTTTGTTTTCATAAGCGACGTCGACGCGCAAAAGCGGATAGGCAACAATTTTAAAATCCGAGTGGGAAATTGCGTCGATCAATTGGTCGGCTTCAGCGGCGGTCCAATCGGCATAGAACCCGAGATGTCCCGTATGAACGCCGACAAAAGCAGTGCGATCGATACAACCGATATATTTATGGAAAGCCTGGAGCAACGTCCCGTCGCCGCCGATCGAGAGCACAAGATCGGGGCTGTGCGGGTTATCTTCCATTTTTCTGGCACGCAGAGATGCCGCGACGCGCTTGCCGAGTTGATTGGAAAATAAATCACCTCTCGTCTCGATCGCAAACGTCTTGAGACAGCCTGCGCTCATGCCGGACGATACCGTTGTTTCTCCTTCTCCGTTCACGTTTTTCACCCCTCGAGGCTTGCTACGATGCTATTTCATCCCGTCTTTATTGGAAAAACGCTGCTGCGCCGCCCATATCTCTTCGCGGATCTGCGACATTTCTTCATCCAGACGAAATGCGGCCTCAGCCGCCCGCAGTAAGCGAAATTTAACATCCGCCGGAATATTTCCCTTATACTTATAATTCAGCGAGTGTTCAATCGTCGCCCAGAAATTCATTGCCAGCGTACGAACCTGAATCTCCACTAAAATTTTCTTTTCGCCCGCGGCAGTTTGGACTGGATATTGCACAACGACATGATACGAGCGATAGCCGCTCTTTTTCTTTTCATTGATATAATCCCGTTCTTCGACGACAGTCATATCCGTACGATTGCGGATCAGCCGGACAACTTTTGCGATGTCGTCGACAAACTGGCACATCACTCGCACCCCGGCCAAATCCTGCATCTGCGTATTCAGCTGATCGATCGGAATCCCCTTTCGGTGTGCTTTTTCCATAATACTTGGCACGGGTTTGACTCGTCCCGTGACAAATTCAATGGGCGAATTTTCGCCGGATACTTCGAACATTTCCCGATATCCACGGAGTTTAATCTTTAACTCATCGACGGCCTGCTTGTACGGCGCAAGAAAAACTTCCCATTCCATTCATTCGTTCACCCGTTTCAGCCGTACTTCTACTTCCGACATCCGCTTGATACAAGTGGATACGTGCGAAAACCTGTTGTTTCTTCCTCACCATTATGTCATAATTTAGATGAAGTTACGAGTACTTCAAAGGCCCGCACGGCTGAGAACAGGAGAATAACGAATGCCTCGCGAAACGGAAATCGAATTTAAAAATATGCTTGAAGAAAAGGAATTCGATCGGCTGCGTGTGAAATTTTCTGTCGACGACGATACATTTTTCAAGCAAACGAATGATTATTTCGATACACCGACTCATGCGCTGCGAAAAAGAAAAACCGCATTGAGAATCCGTCACGTCGACGGCAAACATGATTTTACTTTGAAACAACCGCACGAAGGGGCGGTGCTGGAAACGCATCAGCTGCTCTCGGATAAGGAAAGTCGCGATCTGATCCGATTCGGTGTGATGCCGGAAGGAGAAGTAGAGCAAGCCATTGCCCGGCTCGGCGTCGACGTCGATCAACTGGTTCATCTCGGCAGTCTGACGACCCAGCGGGCATGTTTCCCATATAAAGACGGAATGCTTTTTCTCGATTCAAGTACTTATCTGCGCCATCATGATTACGAGCTCGAATTCGAGGCAAAGGACAGAAGCAGCGGCGCCGCTGTTTTTCGGACATTGCTGCAGGCGTGCTTGATTCCCCGCCGTCCGTCGAAAAGCAAAATCCTACGGCTGTATGAAGCCAGTCAAGAAAAGGAGCATTCTGCAAAAGATGACCATTGATCCCGCAACGATTTCCAGATTGATTGCGACAAGTGTGATGAACAGCAACAGCACGGCTATTCCCGCGAGCACGTCCGATGATTCAGAGAATAATCAGTTCTCCGACTTGCTGAGTCTATTGCTCATGGCAGGGGAGAATGCAGGCAGTGCGTCCGGTACCGTCACAAGCGGCACCGACAGTTTATTAGACCGGCTCACGGCGCAGGCGGTCTCGCCTCTGCCAGTCTCGTCGGCGAAAGCGCAAAGTGTGAAGAGCGGCGCCGTCAAGCAGACCGGGCAGACAGCCTTGACGAAAGAACGGTACGACGAAGCCATTCAAACGGCTGCCCGCAAATATTCGGTCGACCCGAACCTGGTGGCAGCGGTCATTTCGGCGGAGTCCGGCGGAAACGCCTCGGCTATTAGCTCCGCCGGAGCACTCGGATTAATGCAACTGATGCCCGGGACGGCGTCAGCACTGGGAGTCGACAACCCGCTCGATCCCGCTCAGAACATCGACGGCGGAACGAAATATCTGCGCAGGCTGCTTGATCGATTCGGCGGCAATACCGAACTGGCGCTAGCCGCCTATAATGCCGGCGCGGGGAATGTGGAAAAATACGGCGGTATTCCTCCTTTTTCCGAAACGCAGGCTTACGTTAAGCGCGTGCTTGGGAAGATGGGAACGGTGACTGTCTGAAAAACGCCCGAGACCGTGTTAACTCTCGTTTAAGCAGAGAAACCCCGCTTCGGCAGTCGTCTTCTTTTTGTCTATTTTTCAAAAAATGCCCGGCCGAGAGAACATCCCGGCCGGGCATTTTTGGGAATTAAAAGCGGTGGTCGTCGACGCGATCAAGCCAGTCGGTCGCGGCATCGACGACCGACGCGACACACCCCGGCGCAAAAGGCGAAACAAGCCCCGCCGCTTTAACCAAATCAAGAAAAGACCGGCTGCCGCCCAGACGGCAAAGCCGAAGATAATCGTTCCAGGCAGCCTGGTAGTCTTTCTGCGATTTCTTCCAGAACTCCAGCGCACAGACCTGTGCCAGCGTATAGT
>UQRJ01000300.1 GCA_900543345.1 uncultured Sporolactobacillus sp.
ATCTACACAAGGCTATTCGTCGGCAGCGTCAGATGTGTATAAGAGACAGAACATATAGTCTATAATGAAATCGGTTGCAGAAGGAGGCGAAAATAATTGTTTGGGTTCTCCGTCTATTTAAATCAAGATTTATCTTTAGAGGACAAACAAATCATTCATCAGTTGGCCAGTTTAGGATTTAAAGGAATCTTTACCTCTCTGCACATTCCGGAAGATGATCATGATCATTATGACAAACGTTTATCGGATCTATTGAGAATAGCTAAAAAAGAACAATTGAAAGTTATGGTTGATATTTCCGGATCGACACTGAGGACATTCAACCTCCCTGTCGAAAATCCTCAGGCTATAGTTGACATGGGAGTTGGCGGGTTACGAATGGATAATGGTATATCCGTGGAACAGGCAGCGGCATTATCTCACTATCTAACAGTTGCACTGAATGCGAGCACACTACTAGAAAATGATTATCGCTCTTTACAACATTTTCATGCCGATTTTAACCGGATCGAAGCATGGCATAATTATTATCCAAGGCCTGAAACCGGACTCGACGCTCAATGGTTTCGTCAAAAGAACCACTGGTTGAAGCAGAAAGGAATGAAAATTGTTGCTTTTGCACCGGGAGACAGCCGATTACGGGGCCCACTTCATCAAGGTTTGCCTACGCTTGAGGATCATCGTCACATTAATCCATTGTCGGCGTCTTTATCACTTTTGGAAAATTATTGTGTTGACAGCGTATACATCGGCGATCCTTATTTAAGTTGTTGCGTTCGCGATCAATTTCGGGAATGGATCCAAAATCGTACGTTACTTTTCAGAGCGTATTCGTTTGACAAAAAGTGGGATGCTTGCATCTTTCGGAATGATCGGAACCGCTCAGATCCGGCCAGGGATGTTGTGCGAAGCAGCGAGTCGCGACCTTTGTATCATGCGATGAAAATTCCGCCAGAGCATACGATACCCAGAGTGAGAGGAGCAATTGCGATCGACAATGACTTATATGGTAGATATAGGGGAGAAATACAGTTAATGAAACGCGATCTGCCGGCAGAATCGAGAATCAATGTGATCGGGCAAATCGCAGAAACAGATTTGTCGCTGATTCCATTTATTCATGCAGGAACAAAATTTAGAATAAAGAGGATTTACAGATGATGGATTTGGAAAAATTAACGACAGAGCAGCGAAATGCAAAAACAATGAATTTGGATCAATTATCAATCGCTGAAATTCTTAAATTGATGAACAATGAAGATCAATTCGTTCCGAAAAGAATTCAGAAAGTTTTGCCGCAAGTCGAGCAGGCAGTGGAAGCGACAATTCATGCTTTTAACCATCAGGGACGATTGATCTATATGGGGGCTGGTACCAGCGGACGTTTAGGTGTTTTAGACGCTGCTGAATGTGTCCCGACGTTTAGTGCCGATCCATCGATGGTGATCGGCTTAATTGCCGGCGGTCCCGGTGCAATGACAACGGCTGTCGAAGGAGCGGAGGACTCGGGCGAGCTGGGCGAGCAAGATTTACGAAAACTGCATCTGACGAATCATGATGTTGTCGTCGGCATTGCGGCCAGCGGACGAACACCTTATGTCGTTGGGGGGCTGACGTATGCCCAAAAAGTCGGAGCAACAACGGTGAGCCTTTCATGCAATGAAAACGCAGTGATCAGTCGTTATGCAAAAATTCCGATTGAGGTAAATGTCGGTCAAGAGATTCTTACCGGTTCGACCAGATTGAAGTCCGGTACCGCACAAAAATTAATTTTGAATATGATTTCGACAGCTTCGATGATCGGGGTTGGTAAGGTCTATAAAAATTTAATGGTCGATGTTAAACCGTCGAATGCGAAATTAATTGAACGCGCCAAGCGGATTATTATGGAAGCCACTAATTGTTCTTATGAAACAGCCGAAGAAGCTTTTCAAAAAGCGAATCGAAATGTCAAACTGGCTATTGTCATGTTGCTGACACATTTAAATCTGGCAGATGCCGACCGCTGCTTGCGAAAAGTTGACGGTCATGTGAGAAAAGCAATTCATTTAAACATAGACAAAGAAAAATAATTTTTCTATTTATCATGATAGCTTCAAGAAGGCTGGTACAGCGATCCGGATAAAGGGGGAAGAATAAATGACTGAATCGAAAGCTGAACGAATAGCCAAGGCTGTTTATCAAAATATTGGCGGTGCAGACAATGTCGCAAAAGTAATAAATTGTATGACGCGGGTTCGGCTAACCGTTAAGGATTATTCGAAAATTAATCTCGACGGATTGAAGAATGTCAATGGCGTTTTGGGTGTGGTTAATAACGATGCGGAATTGCAAATCGTTGTCGGGCCCGGCTTATGCGCAAAAGTAGCCAATACGATGGCGGCCATGGCAGGGGTCAAACCGGGAGAAGAATTTTCGTCACAGGAACACCGCCAAACAGGGGTAACGGATCGTCAACGCGTAGAAGAACGAGCCGCTGAAATAAAGGCAAAAGAAAAGGCAAAACATAATAATCATTCAAAATTCAAACGCATACTCAAGCTGATTGCCAATATATTTATTCCACTTATTCCGGCTTTTGTCGGTGCAGGACTGATCGGTGGGATTGCAGCTATTTTTTCAAACCTGATGACGGCAGGCGATATTGGTAAAGAGTGGGCACCGATTATAACGACGTTAAACATCTTGAAAAATGGGTTATTTACTTATCTGGTTATATTTGTCGGTATTAATAGTGCCAAAGAATTCGGAGCAACGCAAGGATTGGGCGGTATTATCGGTGCCGCGACGATGCTGACGGGAATGGATGTAAAAGCGCCGCTAATCAACCTATTTAACGGTCAGTCGTTGGCTGCCGGGCAAGGCGGCATTATTGGTGTTATCTTTGCCGTATGGATTCTTGCATTAGTCGAAAAAAGGCTGCATAAGATTGTGCCGGATTCGGTGGATATTATTGTTACGCCAACGATTGCTTTGCTTGTCGTCGGTCTGTTCACGATTTTTATCGTTATGCCAGTTGCCGGCGTTGTATCCAGCGGACTTGTTGGTTCGATCCTTTGGGTCCTTCATGTTGGTGGTGCTTTCTCCGGCTTTATACTCGGCTTGTTTTTCCTACCGATGGTTATGTTCGGCCTGCATCAGATTCTGACGCCGATTCATATTGAAATGATTAACAAGACCGGCGCGACGCCTTTGCTTCCGGTTCTGGCGATGGCAGGGGCTGGCCAAGTTGGCGCTGCCATCGCATTATGGGTTAAATGCCGGAAGAATAAAAAGTTGACACAACTCATTAAGGGTGCGTTGCCGGTCGGTTTTCTCGGGATTGGCGAACCGCTAATTTATGGTGTGACGTTGCCGCTTGGGCGTCCGTTCATTACCGCTTGCGTAGGTGGCGGAATTGGCGGGGCGGTTGTCGCGGGTATAGGTAATGTCGGTGCTATCGCCATCGGGCCGAGTGGCATTCCGCTTATTCCGCTGATTACAACGGGTCACTGGCTGTCTCTTATACACATCTGACGCTGCCGACG